>JAHFER010000187.1 GCA_023248365.1 Nitrospirota bacterium | reverse complement strand
AGCAGGATATATGCTGAATTCTCTAATATAGATGTCTGGATAATCGGAAAAGGAGGTAGGTACGCTATGATGACAAAGAAAAAGAAAGAGGACCTCAGGAACATGCTGCTTGAGAAAAAACGTGTTATCTGGAGTGAGGTGAAAGAGAAGCTTTTTGATCAGCTTGGAAGGGAATATAAAAAGGAGACAGATAGTGTCCTTGATGAGGGAGACAAGGCACTGACGGACCTGGCTGAAGAAACAGGTCTTACACTTATAGATTTAAGAAAGGATACTCTGGAGAAGATAGAGCTTGCACTAAGAAAACTCGAAGAGGGTTCTTATGGAGTATGTGAAGATTGCGGCGAAGAGATAAACGAAGCGAGACTGAAGGCGCTACCCTTTGCAGTATATTGTATTGAATGTAAAGAAAAGAGAGAGGAGCTTGAAAATATTGAAAAAGAACGGGACAGATTTGGGTCGTTAGTTTCACCGGAGGCAGGGGAGGAAAATTTATAGATTTTTTAATTCATCAATGCCGAATATATTTATTTTGCTAAGGTCATGACCCGGGAAAAAGCTCTGGAGTTGCCTTAATATAATTCTTTTGGGGGCGAAGCTCGCGAGAAAGACGTTGATTTTACCCTCCGAGCGTTCCCTTATGGCTTCTAAAAAATTTAGCTGGTGTTCCTTCTCCTTCATATAGAATTTGACCTTACATTCATAGCACTGGCCGGTCTCCTTTTCCGGGTCCCATGCGCCAATATCTATCTTCTGTCCGTCAACTTTTGTCCTGTTCTGTCTTGAGTCCCATTCGTCAATTATAACGTAACAATCTCTCCGGACGATATTTTTTGGGTTGTATGAGTAATTTTCCTTTATCCTGTGATAGAGGTAGATCTCAGGGAAAAGGCTTCTCCTTTTTCCGAGTATAGAAAGCCCCTCCTCAGTTTGGGGAAAACTAGAGTACAGGGAAAAAAGGTGTTTGAAGAAATCCATAAAGGTGGGATCATTTTCGAGCATTTTTTTCTTTGCCCATATCTTTACTTTTTCAGGGAGAGTGTGGACTCTGTTGAGATCCATCAGGTCTTTTTCTTTGAAGCAGAAACAGATTATTGAGGCATAATTTGAGAAGTCTTCACCCCGTTTAGAAAGGAGAAAAGAGTTGATCGCGCTTATATCCTCATCTTCTTCTAATTCTTTGAGATATCTCTCACTTTTTTCGTCTACCGGAAATTCTACTCGCATTAGTGAACTCTTTCGTATCCATGGCAATCCTTGACGAAAATATTACAGGGGAGAACCCCATCTTGTCTGTAATCAGTGCTGTAATTGACGAGGAATGCGGCAGGCACTGGTTTATAATTGAGAGCTTGTTTTTCTGTATATTGATAAGCTTGGTTATTTCACCTGGAGTCAAAGGTTCTGAAAGGGTTATTGACGCGCCTATTACAATCTCGATTTTGAAAGGGCCTTCTTTTGGAGAAAATGTAATCTTGTCTTTAACCTCTATAGAGAAGTACTCACTCTTTCTTTTTGGGAGAATAACCTCATGAGATACATCACGATTAATCTCGAACTTTCTTAATGCCTCTTCAGGTATAATATCGGGTCTGCTTGCAGTAATGCTCTTAAGGTAACAGTCAATATCTTTTATTTTTTCTATTATATCCAAATTATGTGTCAGTGTTAGTGTCAGTGAGAAATTTAATTTACTTTGGCTGTTTCACCGTTTTCTTTAACCCATCTGTTGAATCCAAATGGATGCCTGCGGCGTTCGTTTATCCAGGGTTTAACAGAAATCGTATTGCCATTGGTAAATTCTGCATCCATAGTGGATGTATGCTGATGCATGTTTGTTACCCACTTATCCAGCATTAGCAGTCTCTTCTTTTTTTCCTTGATTCCAGTAGAAGTTTTCTTTAAGGACATATGGATTATATCGTTGCCATAATATTCAGGAATGGATTCAAGCCACAACTGATATTCAACGTCACCAACCTCTTTCATATCTTCCAGCGCAGAGGAGAAGTAATCACCTGTATGGGCAAGTTTAACAAGGTCTGTAAGATTATTGGCCTTTGAGTTTTCTATAATATCACTGAGAAGAGGTAATATATCTTTTTCAAGGATGGACTTAAATCTTTTTGAATTACTCAAGTCCTTTGTCAGGCCGGCTATTTTCCCCTTATCTGACAGGTCCTTTGAGGTTAATCTGTTTTTCAGGCCGGATTCCTTAACTACCTCATCATTGAGATGCCCCATATATCTTAATATAAAGAGCCCTATTATAACCTTTGACAAGATTTCACTTAATTGTTTCTCTACTGATGGACTTATGTGCCAAAGGGCAAAGAGCCTGTCGTATGTAAGCTCCGATATATTGTGGATGAACCGTTCATCCTGTATCTTTTTCATAAGTTCTTTAAATTCTTTCATCTGAGCCAATTTAGACTAATTTTGTATGTTATGTCAAGAAATAATTTTAAAATATTTATGGTATTTTATATGCACATTCCAGGCCATAGAGATCGGTTATTGACAATTGTGCACGGATTGTTTAAAAATGAAGTCTGACATCTGATAATAATTATAATCTCCTCTCCCCTTGCGGGAGGGGACTAAGGGGAGGGGGTAAACATTGGTTCCCACAATAGAATGGAAAGACGGGATTGTTAGAATGCTGGATCAGACTAAACTGCCCCTTGAGGTTACCTTTTTTGATTGCAGTACATATCAGGAGGTTGCAACAGGGATAAAGGAGCTTATAATCCGCGGGGCGCCGGCAATAGGGGTGGCTGCGGCAATGGGCGTAGCCTTAGGGGCGCAGAAGGTTGAGACAGACGATTTTGCAGAGTTTTACAGCCAGGTGGAAAAGATTTGTGCGCATATTGGTTCAACAAGGCCGACAGCAGTAAACCTCTTTTGGGCAATTGAAAGGATGAAGCAGTTTATTTTATCAAATAAAGAAAAACCTGTTGCTGTAATTAAAAAGGCGCTGATTGATGAGTCAAATAAGGTATTAAAGGAGGATATAGAGGCAAACAAGGCTATGGGCAGGCATGGCTCGCAGTTTATCAAAAATGGAAATACAATCCTGACGCACTGTAATGCAGGCGCCCTTGCAACCGGCGGCTACGGCACTGCTTTAGGTGTTATAAGGGCTGCAAAGGAAGAGGGGAAGGATATAAATGTTTTTGCAGACGAGACAAGGCCGGTACTGCAGGGGGCAAGACTTACCGCATGGGAGCTTATGGAGGACGACATACCTGTAACCCTGATTACCGACAACATGGCAGGCTGGTTCATGAAAAAGGGTATGATTGACCTCTGTATAGTAGGTGCAGACAGGATTGCCCGAAACGGGGATACGGCAAACAAGATAGGTACATACAGTGTGGCAGTACTGGCACACAGGCACGGCATACCTTTTTATGTGGCTGCACCGGTATCCACTATTGACTTTAACATACCTTCAGGTGATTCCATACCTATAGAAGAGCGGAATCCCATGGAGGTTACCCATGTGTTTGGGAAGACGCAGATAGCCCCAAAAGGCGTTAAGGTTGCCAACCCTGCCTTTGATGTTACACCAGCAGAGTTAATAACTGCTATAATAACTGAGAAGGGGGCTTTTAAGCCGGGAGAGATAAGCAGGTTAGCAGTAGTAAGCAGTAAGCAGAAGCAAGAAGTCAGAAGTCAGAAGTCAGAAGAAAACCTTCCCCCTTTAGAAAAGGGGGATTAAGGGGGATTTGATCGTGTCTGAGGAGGTGTCTAAATGTTACCGAAAGTCTTCAAAGTAATAATCCTGTTATCTTTTATAGTAATCCTTGCCACTGGCTGTGCCCAAAATAAGAGAAGCCTGATGGAATACGATTATCCTTATGCACCTCAGGAATCTTATACACCTAATCCCTATCCATACTACTATTATCCTCTTTATATTCCAAATCAAAACCAGCCTCACATTTTCTACCCGCCATATTTCTATTACCAACCTTACCCATTTATGTATCCGTAGAAAGTGACAGGTTAGTGAACAAATTCTATATACCTTGAGAACACCATACTCAAGTCTTATATAATGGTTGTTATCAAATTACCTTACAGACAGGATGGTATAAAATGGCAAAGAAAGATTATTATGAAGTCCTTGGTGTCAGCAGGGATGCTGATGACAAGCTGTTAAAAAAGGCTTACAGGAAGCTTGCCCGGAAATATCATCCTGACCTGAACCCCAATAACAAGACGTCTGAACAGAAATTCAAAGAGATAAATGAGGCGTATGAGGTATTGGGGGATGCTGAGAAAAGGAAGAAGTATGATACCTATGGAGAAGCGGCATTTGATCCTAATTCCCCCAATTTTAATGGAGCCGAAGGCTTCAGGTCATGGCCCG
>JAHFER010000186.1 GCA_023248365.1 Nitrospirota bacterium | reverse complement strand
AAAATACGGTTGTTCAGGCAGGAAACCAATATGACTTTTTGTCTCTACATCTCCTAACTCATTTCCCATTAACAACGCGTTACCGCTCGTAGGGTAGATAAGGCCCATAAGTATTTTTATAGTTGTAGTTTTACCGGCGCCATTTGGACCTAAGAAACCAAATATCTCTCCTCCACTGACTTCAAGGTTTAGATTTTTCAGAGCAGTTACCCTTCTACCCATAAATCCAACTTTAAATATCTTTGATAGATTTTCAGTTTTGATTATTGGCTTTTCCATTTAATTTATGTTAATTCCCCTTTTCATATACTTTCAATCTTCTCTTAACTGTGCTGCTGTAAACACTCCCATTATCCGTATTGATGTAATAATTTCCACCAAAAGGCTCATTCGGAATATTTCTAATTAATCCTTTGCTCACCATTTCTGTTAATTTCCCCGGATAACTTCTGTAAGTTTCTTTAAATTTTCTAACAGCCGCTTCTAATATTTTTATATCCCTCTCCACTATTACCTCTTTTATCCTTATTTCTATACTTGCCTTTACCTTTTGATCCTTTGTTTCCTTGTACATTCTATCTAAAAATTCAAGTGCAACATCAGGGTCTCCAGATTGAACATAAAGTCGTGCAGCGAGTTTTGGAAGATATTCAGGGTGGCCTGGAATCTCTGAGGCTTTTGCCATAAATTCTGCAGCAAGCTTATAGTTTTGGAAATAAAAAAAATTATTAAATCCCAGATAGAACGGGATTTGCCAAACATCTGGATTCTCTTTAACCCCCTTTTCCAATAACTTATTACTTAACTCAGGTCGTTTTCCGAGAACAGCTAATGTGACCCCGCCAAACTGGTAAGCATAAGCAAACCTGGGATCAAGCGTCGTTACAACGTCTAGTGCATGATATACCCAGTCATAGCCTTGCGGGGATACTGTTTCTGTACCAACTACCTGGATAGTCCTAAGCCATATAATATCTCCTGCAAGCTGTTCATAACCTAAAACAATCGGTTTCAGATACTCCCCTTTAGGTAACATCATAAAGGATTCAATATTATGCTCTAAGCCCTTATATTCGTTTATCCTTGCCTGGATGAAGTAAACCGAGATAGATAAAATTACAAATATAAGGGAAGCTAGATAATATCCGTTTTTTTTTAAATAGAGACTCATCCGAAAATCCTTTGGTGAGGGTACTTAATCTACGGTGTGGGAACGTCATTCTGTAGATTTGTAAATACTCTGTTATTATCATAAAGCCATTGATCTGTTGAAACATCGCTGTCAATATTACCAACTGCTCCCACAATAAATGAATCTACTGTTACGGCAGAACCCGGGTCACCATAATTTACCCCTGCTTCAGCAGTTGATGGAGTTCCTGCTGCTGCTAATCCATTATACCAGTATCGGTATCTTGTTGTTCCATGTGCCTGCCATCCAAGGCCGAGCCAGTCAGTAACATATGTTCCATATTCTGCCTTATGAGCAACTGCTGTCACAGCAACTGAACTAATGTTTGTCTTTGCCTCAGCCTGTTTGGATTTGGCCTGAAAACTCAGGAAACTTCCTGTTGCAAGGGTGGCCAATATTCCAAGTATTGCCACAACTAGCATTAGCTCTATTAAGGTGAAGCCTGAAGAGTTATGTAGTGCGGTTCTTTTCATTTTAGTAAAAAGTATCTTATCAGGAAAATAAAAGGGGTGCAATGATTGCACCCCTTTTTATATTCTCTCATGGAGTGATGTGTAGTCTTAGCTGCTTACATCATTTACATCATTTGTCAGAACACGGAGATTAGTGTAACTCCACTCATCACATGTAGCGTCAGAGTCTATTTCTCCTTTTGCTCCAGCGCTGAAAGTAGCGGCAGCAGCAGTAACAGCAGAAGTACCCGGGGCAGATGATCTGTCACAACCTCCTACAACGGCTACAACACCAGTACTAAAACTTGCAGCTGGGTATGGAAACATCGTCGGAGTTCCATTTTCGTTATACCAATAAGAATACCTCGTTGTACCCTGCGGTGCCCATCCAAGGGAGTTAATTGTTTGTGTGGTTCCATTTAATATATAAGTTCCGTTTTCTGCACGCCATGATTCAACGGCTGTGCCGATTGAACCTAAATTAGTCTTTGACTCACTCTGCCTTGATTTCGCCTGAAATCTCATAAAGTTCGGTATTGCTATAGCTGCAAGAATACCAAGTATGGCAACAACTATCATAAGTTCAATAAGTGTAAACCCCTTTTCATCCTTATTTATGATTCTTCTGATTCCCGACATTTTAAACTCCTTTCGTTAAATGTAATATTATTCTTTAGAGGCGTGATTCACCCCCTTTCACTATTTAATTAGTATCGTAATGCACTTACTGTGCCATTCAATATTAGATAGTAATTTAACTAATAATATCAAGTAGTTATATTATTGTTATTAAGAGTAGTTTTGATTCAAAAAGATATTACATCAGTCAAAATTGACAATTTTTGTCAAAAAAATGCACTTTTTTTGAGTCATGATGTGATTTTATTGTTAGAAATGTTATTTTGAATTGATGGCATTTCTTCAGCAGGCGGGATTTGCTGTTGGTCTTTGTTGTCTGGCTTTCTTGATTTCTTCTCGTTGTATTCCTCAAACTTCTTTTTAATGCCTTCTTCTTCAGAAGGTTCCCCGAATCCGGTAGCCCTGTACTTTTCTATTAGTTTATCATTAGTTACATCCATCTCTATGGCCTTTATCCACTCCTTTTTTGCCTCATCTTTCATGTTTTTGCTAAGATAAGCATCTCCAAGATGTTCAAGTACCGCAGGGTCATTGGGAAATAATTCTATTGCCTTTTTGAGTTGTTCGACTGCCATGTCAATTAATCCTTTCTTATAGTACGCCCATCCAAGACTGTCTATATATGCCCCGTTTCCCGGTTTTATTTTAACAGCTCTTTCAATAAGCTTTATTGCCTCATCCAGGTTTATTCCCTTATCTGCATAGCTATAACCAAGATAGTTTAATGCATCTCCATGTTCCTGGTTTAAGTCTATGGTCTTTTTCATTTCAATGACCATTTGATCAAAATTATTAAGTTTGTCATAGACAACTCCAAGATTAAAATGTAACTCCGGTTCATCAGGTATAGCCTCAACAGCATTGAGGTAAATTTCTTCGGCCTTTTTATAATCTTTATCCTGATAATATACAGTACCAAGCATTAAGTATGCATTGGGCCGGTCCGGATCAAGTTCAATGGCCTTATTGAATACAATTATTGCATTATCCTTATTGTCCATTCTTAAATATATAAATCCGAGATGAAGATAAGCCTGAACATTATCAGGTTCTATTGAAATTATTGTTTCATATTCTTTATGTGCATTTTCGTAATCATTAGTCTCCTCATATAAAAATCCTAGGAATTCGTGCAGTTTTATATCTTTTGGTCTTACAGTGATTACTTTTTGAATCTTTTCTATTGCCTTTGTATAATGTTTTGCATCTTTGTAAAGTATGGATAATTTAAAAAGTGTGTCTAAATCCCTGGGATTATGTTCCAAACCCTTTTCAAGAACATTTATTGCATCTTCATTTCTTCCAATTTGTGAATACATCTGGACAAGCTGAGAAATAGCCTCGTAACTTGAAGGATTAATTTTGGAAATAATATTTTTGTAAATTTTTTCAGCCTCTGCAAAGTCTTTTTGTTTTAGGTAGGTTATTGCCATCCTTAGTTGAGGGAGTTCAAAGCCCTGGTTTTTTGAGATGGCCTTCTTATAATTTTTCCTTGCATTTTTTATATCATTTTTATCAAGATAAACATCTCCAAGATAAAGATACCCTACTGAATTATCCGGCTCAAGTTTAATACCCTTTTTAATAGTCTCTATAGCGTTATCATATTCTTTAAGTTTTGCAAGGGCAACTCCCTTACTTAAGCAGGCCCTCATGTTATCAGGGTCTTTTGCAAGAAGCTGGTCGTAAGTCTCTACTGCCTTGATATATTCACCTGTATTGAAATACATCTCTCCAAGCAGGAAAAGTGCAGGCGCAGGCCGATGAGCAAGCGGAATTATTTTATTCAGAGAATCAATTGCATCGTTGAACTTACCTAATTTAGCCTGGAGTGATGCAATGCGGGATAGGAGGAATAACGAATCTTCATCAAATGCAAGGGCATCTTCATATCTTTCAAGCGCCTCTTTCATGTCACCAGATATTTCGTCTATATATCCATCAAGGAATCTTGCATAGGCTTCTGGTGAAGCTATCTTTGACTCAGATTCCTGGGGTTGAGTATCAGGAATTATTAAGGATGTTTCAGAAGGTTCCATGTGAAATATTTGTTTTGTTGATACACAGGCACTTAAGGTTATTGATAAAAAAACTAAAAA
>JAHFER010000185.1 GCA_023248365.1 Nitrospirota bacterium | reverse complement strand
CTTTACCTTGTTGATAGTAAATACACCTGCAGCAACCGCATCCCGCTCACTGTATATAATAGAGAGATCAAGCCGTCCTGTACGTTTTATCCCTGCATATATACCTGAAGCAAGAAATCCCTTTGGTGATGTAATCCCGCCGTCTTTAATAACTTTCATTCTAAAATCCAATTAACCACAGAGTACACAGAGGAAAAATTTTTAAAACTAAAAACCATAGTAAATTCAAGTAGCCCTCTGTGTTCTCTAAAATTAAATTTGTTGATTAAAGCAATGTATTTAATTCAAATATTGAGTGCACAGAGAAAGGCAGTTTTTTCTTTGAGTTAAAATATCTTTCTCTGTGTGCTCTGTGGTTTATTTTTCCGCTCTTATGGAAATAACCCCGGATGCATCAGCCCTGCTGTTTCCTCAAACCCCATCATCAGATTCATATTCTGCACAGCCTGTCCTGAAGCCCCTTTTACAAGGTTATCAATGACAGACGTTACTATAACACATTTGTTACGAGTATCAACAACAATACCAATATCACAGAAATTAGAACCCTTAACATCCCTTATATTTGGCTGCATACCCTGGTCAAGGATTCTTACAAAAGTCTCTTCATTGTAAAATTTTCTGTACAGACTTATAAGTTCCTCAGTTGTTAAAGCTAATGCAAGTGGTGCATAAACAGTACACAACATACCCCTGTTAGCAGGGATCAGATGGGGTACAAAACATACATTTACAGTCATGCCTGCGGCTTCTGACAATGCCTGTTCAATTTCCGGAGTATGCCGGTGAGCGCCAACTTTATAAGCCTCCATGCCTTCATGTGCCTCCGGGAAATGGTACGGAAGCGATGGACTCCTTCCGGCCCCTGATATGGAAGACTTTGCGTCTACTATAATCCGTTCATTAATTATTATGTTATTTTTAAACAGGGGCGCTGCGGCAAGGATACTCGCTGTAGGATAGCAGCCGGGATTCGCCACAAATGACGCAGCCTTAATGTTATTCCTGTATATCTCAGGAAGTCCATATACTGTTTTACTTAACAGATTTTTATTTGTGTGCTCTTTGCCATACCACTGTTCATAGAGCACAGGATCTTTTATCCTATAATCAGCGCTCAAATCCACAACCTTTTTACCCATCTCTACAAACTCTCCGACAGGCCCTATGGAACTGCCATGAGGCAGTGCAGTAAAAATAAAATCGCACTTTTCAGCTATCTTTTGCGGGTCAAGGGATTCTAATGTAAGGTTAAAGAATTTCTTTAGGTTTGGAAAGGTCTCAATTAATTGTTTACCAGCAGACTTTTCAGAAGAAACCGCAACAACCTCTACCTGAGGATGATTATAAAGGAGTCTTAATAGCTCCCCCCCTGTATATCCGCTTGCACCTGCTATAGCTACTTTAAGCATATCAACCCAATCTGGTAATTAATCTAATTAAAAGAAAACCTAACCACAGAGACACAGAGGCACGAAGAAAATAAAAATGAAAAATCACAGAGTAAAAATCAGAATTTTTATTTTTAATATTTGTTTTTTCTCTGTGTCTCAGTGCCTCAGTGGTTTATTTAAATATTATAAGTCATAAAAAAAGGGAAGGTCTTTTAGAAACCTTCCCTCGTGAAAAGTACACATAAATACTATCTCTTGGAGAACTGGAACTTCTTTCTGGCCCCCTTCTGTCCGGGCTTCTTTCTTTCCTTCTCTCTTGAATCCCTTGTAATTAATCCCTTCTTTTTTAAAGCAATTCTATGGGTAGCATCAACTTCAAGTAATCCCTTTGCAATCCCATGCCTCAAAGCGCTTGCCTGAGATGCATAACCTCCGCCCGCTATATTTGCGCGAATATCAAACTTATCACTTAAATTTACTGTCTCAAGAGGCTGTTTGATAAATAAGAGCAGGGAAGGAACTGTGAAATATTCTTCAGCCTTTTTATTGTTTACTATAACTTTCCCTTCACCTGGCGACATCCAAACACGTGCAATCGCCGTCTTTCTTTTTCCAGTTGCATAATACTGTGTCACGCTCATAAAGTTTACTCTCCTATCTCAAGGGTTTTGGGCATCTGTGCTGAATGGGGATGATTTGTATTTCTATAAACTTTAAGCTTTTTCAATATTGCCCGGCTGAGTTTATTCTTTGGCAACATTCCCCATACAGAATTTCTTACAAGATCTTCAGGTTTTTCCTGCAGGAATTTTCCGAGACTTTTAGTCCTTAGTCCATCAGGGTAGCCTGTATGATGATAATACATCTTATCTTCCTTCTTGTTACCAGTGACCTTCAGCTTCTCTGCATTCACAACAATGACAAAGTCACCTGTGTCAACATGAGGAGTAAAGATAGCCTTGTTTTTTCCCCTGAGTACAACCGCAATCTTTGCAGCAATCCTGCCGAGGGTCTTACCCTCTGCATCTACTACATACCATTCTCTTTTTACATCTTCTCTTTTCGCTGAAATAGTTCTGTTCATTATTAATTTCCCCTTATACGAATAGATTATTTTATTTATTTACGAGTCATATGTCAAGTATATATTTATTCTATTCTTTTTTCCTGCCTGTTACATCCCTCATTACAACATGAAATACCTTGCCATTATTGAATTCTATTAACCTTGCGCTTAAATCAACCCAAACCGTATCTCCGTTTTTCTTTTTCAGAGGTAAATCATAAAAGATTGAAAATCCCCTCTCAACCCCTTTATTGAAGAGGCTTCTTGCAGATGATACCATTTCTCCCGAAAATAAATCCCAGTATTTAATAGCTAAAAAATCTTCATTAGTGTAACCAGTCAATGCCTCGGCCTGCAGATTCACCTCAGTTATCTGGCCTGTATCAGGATTGATAAGGAGTACAGCATCATACGCCTGTTCCATCAATGCCCTGTATTTATTCTCAGATGCCCTGAAAGCCGCTGTCCTCTCTTTTATCATCTCTTCAAGATTACAATAGACTTCTTTCAATGCAGTGCGCATCTTATTGAAGCCCCTGGCAAGTATCTCCAGTTCATCTCCTGTATGTATATCAATATTGTGGTCAAACTCCCCTTTTGCAACCCTCTCAACCCCATTCGTAAGAACACTTATAGGATGCACTATAAGCCTCCTTACTATATAAACACCGAGTGTACAGATGGATAGCACTATAATGGATTCAACTATGAGGATCTGGAACATAAGCCTGTATACAGGAGCAAAGGTCTCTTCAGGCGCCTGCCGTACAAAGGTATACCATTTATGGCCGCCTATATTTTCCGGTCCCATTGAATTTACATATACAAGGGGGCTAAACCCAATTATTGAATTCCTGCCTCCATGTGCATCATCAGGAACAAGCGCCCATCCCTCTCCTTTTAAAGTAATCAGATCTATAAGTTGTTTATTCATGGAATGCGAAACTAAAGGAAGTATAGAACATATAAGAGGGGTACCTTCAGAGTCAACCAGCATACCATGTCCTGTTTTGCCAAAACTCATCTCTTTCACAAACCGGAAAAAGCTATCCACATTCATTATACTTCTTACCCCGCCTATAACCCTGTTGGTTCCCGATTCTCTAACAGGAACTCCAATCTCAAAGGCCCTGTCCCCTGTCTCCTTATCAAAGTATATGTCACTTGCATAAATCCTCCCCTCGCCGTTACTGTTTATATTCTCCCATCCCGCCTTATATGCAGGATCTGAAATATCATTTAATGCTAACTTACTTTTCCCAATTACCTTTCCATCCCCGTCAACTACAAATAATCCAAGATGTTCTTCCCTCTCTTCTGCATGCCTTAAGTAATGCTCAAGGAAACTTTCTATCTCACCTTTATTATGTTCTCTTACAGCCCTTATGAAGGCCGGGTCGTCTGCAAGGCGGTTAAAATTAATGAATTCCTCCTTTACTGTTTCATCAAATCTCTCAGAGGTCTTTTTTGCGATTTCTGCAAAATCCCTCCCAATGGCATCGGTCAGAATATTCCTGACCTGGCGATAAGTTACAAAAAGACCTATTGACAGAGCCAGAAACCCCGTGATAAGAATGGCTATTAATACTTTTTTTTGAATACCTACTTTCTTCATTCCTTAGGCCCTTTTTAAAATTAAAGTCCATTATAGCAAATCGCTCTATTCCGTACAATGCCAGTTTGTATGATTCTTGCAATTAAAAATGTGATATAATAGCTGTAAGTTGTAAGCAGTGAGGCAAGGTTACATTAGTATTATGTATGATTGATATAAAAAAATACGTAAGATTTTTAGCAGCCACATACATCCTTTTTGTTGCATTCCAGGGCATTGCGCTGGCAATAGATTTTGATGCAAGAGATACAAGGATAGACTTGCCTGTTGTGTCCACCCCAAACAGTGCAGTAGACCCTGCCATTTCAGCT
>JAHFER010000184.1 GCA_023248365.1 Nitrospirota bacterium | reverse complement strand
CCTTTGCAGAATCCTGGGACTTAATTTCCTAATCTCTCTTTCCCCCAAAAAACAACATCATATTCATTAGCGAACAGGCTAATCCAGTAGATATAATTTGTCAATAGCAGAATCATTGCTGATAAAATCTATTGGCAGCTTGACACAATATCCTAATAATCTTGACACACATAATTATAGTTGTTATTCTGGCTTCACCTTTTAAACCTTAACAAGGAGAGGCCTGCAATGAAAATTGGAAAGATACAGAAAAGAGTGATTGGTGGTTTATTGATAGTTTTCTTCAGCTTTCTTTCAATAAGTACAGTACTTGCGGACGAGGTTAGTGATCAGGTGAATGAGGCGATGAAGCTATATAAAGAAGGGAAATTCTCACAGGCCGCATCTGAACTTGAGTTTGCTGTTCAGCAGATCAGGGAGAAGCAGGCAGAAAATCTTAAAGATATTTTTCCGGCGCCTCTTCAGGGATGGAAGGCAGATAAACCTGAGGTCGGAACTGCCGGTGCAATGATATTTGGCGGCGGCATTACTGCATCAATTCGATATTATAAATCATCGGAAAAGTCTTCAGACAAAGGAATGCCGTCATCCGGGATGGAAGAAGGGGAAGGTGAGGGCGATGTAACCGAGGTCAGACTGGAGATTATTACAGACTCACCACTCCTCCAGGGTATGCTTCCTCTATTTTCAAATCCGGCGCTTGCAGGAAGCCAGGGTGGGAAGGTTATTAAGATAAAGGGCTACAGAGGTATCATTAAAAAACAAGGTGATAACGGCGGGGCTGAATTGAGTCTTGTTGTGGCAAATAAGATATTAGTTACTCTTCGCGGCAATGGCGGCGCCACAGATACGGATATACTTGCCTATGGAAATGCGATTAATTATCCTGCGCTGGAGAAATTAGCAGCACCATAATTGACGGTTTCCCGGACTTTTTACGAGGCCATCTTAATTAGCTGCATCCTAAGAATATGCGGCTGATAATTCCTCCTGTGTTGATGCTATCAAAAGGCTGTCCAATACTTCAACGGCTGATAGAACGTTTACTCCTATCCTTGACTTTATTTCAAGAAGAACAGGGGTTCCATCATCCTTCAAACGGACATCCATATCAACCGGGCCTGTTAATTTCAGAATCTGAGCTGCCCTTATCCCAAATTCTTCCAGGTCATCTCTTTTAACCCTTTCGACCTCCAGTGCATTGCCGATTAGTCCGTCCTTTAAAGCTGTCTTTTTGAGCACTACGTAAGACCATACATCGCCATTTCTATTTATAAACATGTTTATGCCAAATGCTTCTCCTGGGATGAACTCCTGGAAAATAAGTCCTGTTCTTCTTTCCTTGAGCAGTTCTTCAGGGTTCCAGTACAGGGTTACACAACGACCGCCCCTTCCTACACGGGGTTTGGAGATTATCGGGAAATTAAGTGTCTTTATAATAATTTCCTTAGGGGTTGTGTCATCAAAAGACACAGGGACTGAAATACCATTCCCTGCCATAATAAGAACTGTTTTGAGTTTGTCATTAGCTATGTCTATGGCATCAGGGGATGCTACAGGGACTATACAGCCGTACGACTCAATGACTTTTCTTAACCTTGAGATGGTATGAAGTTCCTCAGTTACAGTTGGAATAAGCAGAAAAGGTTTTTCTTTCTTTATAATCTCAATAAGAGACGTTGGAAATGACCGCTCACTTGCCGCAGGAACTTTATAAAAGAAATCCACAGGCGCTTCAACATGCCTTATATCAGTTCCAATTACTGTAAAGCCCTTTTCAATAAAGTACGTTACAGCACTTCGTCCGGCAGGACCTCCAACTCCAGTAATTAAAACAGGAAGTCCTTCTATCTTCATCGCATCATCCTCCTTAAAGGGGTATGTTTCACTTTTCTTTATCCGCAATTTTATCTCCATTATTTCCGTCTTCAATTTTATCTCCTTCTATATTTAACGGTTTTGTCTCCTCTGCCACAATATTTTCAGGGGCGACTGTAGTATTATTATCTATTCCTGATGTATCTTTGATCTCAACCTGAGGAGTTTCCTGGTTAAAAGTTTCTGTATTAAGTTTAACACCTTTACTCTCTTCAGCATTTGTTGAATTAGTATCTTTATGTTCATCCGGTTCAATGGATATTTTATCTGCATCAAGGATACTTGAATGCATAGTCCCCTTTACTTCTATCTTTTTGTCGTTTGCAAGAGTGCCTCCAGTTGGTTCTATAGTTGTATGAAGGGGGTCAACATGAACTGCCTGATTGTTAACCTTAAAATCATTTGGAGAAGAAGCATCAAACCCTGTAATTATCCCTTCCATCTCAAGCTGCTCACCTTCATTATATGCTGGTGTAGTGTCCTTAATCTCAATCTTGGTGGAGACAAGAACTCCATTATTGTCAACACTGGATGTACTTTTAACCTCAACATACAAACCATTCTTCAGGGTACCTGCAGGTATATCCAGACTTGAAAAATCAACAGTAATATTGTTATTCAATTTAAAGGTTTTATTGTCAAAACTAAAATCACTAATTGTCCCTTTAATCTCAACTTGGGTAGTCCCCGGTTGGAAGGTCACTTCCTTAAGTTCAATATATGTTGCATGTATAGAGCCGTCTCCTGCCTCAAAACCGCTAACCTCCACGACATTTTTATCGGTTAATTTGTCAAAGGAAAATGGGGTATTATCAGAGGATTCAAAGGTTGTTGCAGTATCTACAAAGATAGTTTTCCCTAATACCTTAAATGTTTTTGCCGTGCTGTCAATACTTCCAATATCTATTGGACCTTCAAGGTTATTTTCAAAATCTACTGTTTGGGCCTCTCCGGTAGTCCCTCCTGTATTAAATTTTCCATTAACCTTAACAATCATCCCAAGTTTGAGATTAGTTTTATCTGCTGCGGCGCCATTCACTGTAATGTTAGCCCTGGACAAACTGAACTTCACCCCATTAACAGATATGCCTGAAGTATCTACGGCGGTAATCTTTCCAACACTCACGCCGGTTATTCCCGTACCCCCAATGCCTCCGCCTGCATAATTGTTTGAACCTCCAAACTGGCCTCCGCAGGAATAAGAAGTAAGCAATACTGCAAGGAATAATATATACTTCAGTACCTGAAGTTTCTTCACTGGTCGTCTCCTTCTGCGGTTAAATTCTCTTCGAAATAGTATATACCAATGCCTGCACGTTTTCTGCCTGTTCCGTTGACTGCAGGGTTTAAGTCCCTGTCATACTGGGATAACCATTTATCAAAATCCTCCAGCAGTGCCTGTCCTTTTTTAGCCGAAATACTGTGTAGTTCAGGCAGTACCTCTTCAGGAAGATTATCATAGGAAACTTTTCTCTGGAAGAAACTATACTGGGGTTCAATGGTGAGATTGTGATCAATAGTACTTATCAGGTCTTTTACATCAATTCCGAGTATACCAAGTTTGTCAACTTCTTCCTTCTGCGGAATATATGCATGATTTAAAAGCCTGATCCTGCCGTTGTCAAGCCTTTCTAACATTCCGACCCGCAGGAGTTCATCAAGAACTGCCCGCACGGGCATATCTCCGCTATATAACTTTACAAGCTCGCTGAAGGTTGCACCTTCCCCTTCTACGTGAAGCTCAGACGGCCTTCCCTGATTATCTGTAAACCGCCTGTCACGCACCCAGCCGCTAATGACGCGTGATGCGCGGTTATAACGTCCTGTAGTGTCGCTGGTATCTATTGCAGGCATGTCTTTAACACGGCTGACTTCCTTACGGGTTAGTCCTGTGATAACTGATACACGTGATATTGACTGTTTTCTGTTCGGGAGCCCGCACTCCTCCATTGCCACGTTTACGTACACTCGTTTGGCAATATCAGCGAAGGTTCCGTATGGTATTCCATTCCGCAGCAATATCCTCATTAACGGACGTAGGATATTTAAAACAGAAGATAAAAGTGCCTGTTTCATGCCCTGACTCATATTTGGGATTTTATTCCCAAATACAATGTTTGTCAAGTGCTATTTTATTTTTAAGCTCTCTCACAGCCTTTCTTATATCTGTTGCTGAAAGTACTGCTGATATAACTGCTGCGCCATCAGCGCCTGCTTTTATTACATCTGAAATATTTTTCTGATTTATCCCGCCTATGGCTATTAAAGGAAGAGATGTAGCGGCCCTGATATTTTTTAATCCATCAATTCCATGCGGAGTCGTGACTAACTTTGTATCAGAATGAAATACCGGTCCAAATGCGAAATAGTCAACGTCAGTATCTCTTGCGATAATTACCTCTGACATGCTGTGTGTTGATATTCCAATAATCTTTTCATTTCCTAATATCTTTCTTGCAGTGTCTGATGAAACATCCTCCTGGCCCAGGTGTACACCATCCGCATCAACAG
>JAHFER010000183.1 GCA_023248365.1 Nitrospirota bacterium | reverse complement strand
CGAATCAAGTTTCAATCTGGATGGGACACCTGCGGTGGACAGGGTAGAAGGGAGGTCTTCCAGTGCCTATCCATATAACTATTTTGCATGGCCTGATACCCGCAGGTACTTCTACAAGGCACTTACTGCCGGTACAAAAGAAGAGCGGGAACATTACTCTGCCATGACCTTTTTTTCCTTAGGTCATAACCTTCATATACTTGAGGATATGGGGGTACCTGCGCATACACGTAATGACTTCCTTTATGATCACATATGGCATGGTGTTATTAAGGGGGCCTATCTTGAGGGATACCTCGAATCAGGGAGGATGATTGACAGGATAGGAATGAGCAATGAAAAGGTGTCATTTCACAGAATTGCCGATTTCTGGGATAACAACAGGACACAGCAAACCCCAGGGATGGCGGAATATACCAACATGAACTTTTTTAGCGAGGGGACGGTCTTTAGTAAATATGACAAGCCTGAATGGGCTTCCCTTGAGACCTATGAAATTATTGCAGAGGATAGACATAAGGACTTAGTGCAGTATTACACAGGAAAAACCTCTGACGGAATTAATGTTCCTCATCTTGCAGCAGCAGGACTTCTCCACTCGAAGTTTGATTTTTTAGGTTATAAAGAAAGGGCAAGGCATACCGCTTATCTCGACCCATATAGTTATAAGGATTATTCAGACATCCTTATACCAAAGGTCGTATCTTATGTCTCAGGACTTACGGATTATTTCTTCAGGGGAAGGATTGGTGTGATAAAGGAGGGTACAGGCGGGTTCAGGATAAAAAATCTCTCTGATGAAAATATCAATAAAGGTACTTTTGAAATCTACTACGATTCAACAGCCGGAACAAGGACTCAACTTGCCTCTTACCCGCTTCCTGCTGATGCCTCCATTCCTTCTGGAGGTATTACAGAAAAAATTCCTTTTAATCCGCCTTCAGACAATGTAACTCAGGATCGTTATCTTGTTGTATTCAAAGGGAGGCTGGGCGAGGAAGATAATGCAGTCATAGGAAAGGTTATAAAGAAAAAGATACTCTTTGTATCTAACAGGACAGGTTCTTCTGCAATATATTCTATGGACGCAGACAGCGGCGGTGTAAGGCTGCTCGTACCGAATGATAACCCGTCTGTTGACTACACCCATCCCGTTGCATCTTCTGATGGCAAGACGATTGCATTTCATTCTAACAGAGATGGAAAGGATGCACTCTGGATAATGGATGTACACACCGGCAGTCTGACAAGGATTACTGAAGGATACTGGCCTGACTGGTCACCGGATAGTAAGCGCCTTGTTTACTCAAGGAAGGTAAACAGTAAGAGTGACATATTTATTATTGATACTGAAAGCCTTATTGAGACGCGTGTTACAAATGATACTTACAACAATATGTATCCTGCCTGGTCTCCTGATGGGACAATGATAGCCTATACATCACAGAGAGAGATAAAGAATGACATTATTATAATGAATCTGAACACAAATAGCTCACGAAATCTGACCGCATCAATAGACAACTATGACAGATGGAAGCCGGCCTGGTCTCCTGATGGAAAGAGGATTTCCTATGAAAGACCCGCAAAGATCGTGTTCAGGTCTGATGAGCCTTTCTACGTAAATATACATTCACTTGAGATTGATACTGGTATAGAAATAAGCCTTACGAATGTGAATGAGAAAACCAATAATTACGGCGTATGGAACGGAACGCCGCGCTGGATGGATAACAAAAACCTGATTATAGAATCCAATATCTCAGGAGACGCATGGTCAGACCTGTGGGTCATTGATGCAAATGGCAGCGGATTTATAAAACGCCTTACAGACACTCCGGGCCATGACGGGTATCCGTTTGTATGGTGAAAGAAATATGAAACCACTGAGGCACTGAGACACAGAGAAAAAACATTGTGTTTAATTTTCATTTAAACTCAGAACTAAATTAATTTTTGAAATCTCCGTGCCTCTGTGTCTCTGTGTTTATAAGTGTTTTTTTGAAAGGAGTTTTATTATGGATGAGAAAATGAGTATTTTTAAGAGGATGGTTCGGGCTGGTAAACGTACATATTTCTTTGATGTAAGGTCAGCGAAAAACAGCAAAAAATTTCTGATAATCTCAGAGAGTACGCCATCCACCGATGGTAAATTCAACCGCTCTTCCCTGCTGATCTTTCAGGAGGACATGGAAAGCTTTTTCATTGCATTATCTGAGGCGAAAGAATTACTTTAATTTTTACCCAAAAGAAGGTAGAATGCCCTAATGACTGAACTGTGGAGCAAGGATGTCGAAAGAAGTTTCTTTACTGAGTCAGGTAAATTTGCCACACCAGAACAATTATTTTATTTGACTGATGAAAACAGATACCTTTCTTATTGGCCTAAAGCTTATAATGGTAAAAAGAGTACCCTTCAAAGCAGGAATTCCTTAATTGGTAACTTTACTGAAAGATGGACAACAGACTTGATTCAAGAGGTTGTTGAGGATATGGGGTTGTTTGCAGTTCAGGGTGCAATATGCGATGAGGTTGCCCTGACAAATATGTCTCCTGCAGATGTTGTTATCTCAAAGGTCAAAACTATCAACCAAAGACCGGAAAATATCTTAGCTATTATCGAAGTAAAGATGTCTATTGTCTGGAATTGGGAATTACACAACGACAAGTCATTAACCTGCATTGGTGACTATAATACTCATCAGGGCAATCCTGGTTTATTACGTTCTGACTCTATGCTGAAGGCTATAGGGAAAAGTATAAACATTAGAGTTTCAAGTTTCAAGGCTGCATCAATACCAATAATTATAATGGGTAATACGCCCATTACTTGCAGCTATTATCCTAAAGTTGACCATCTGAAGCTTGCCGGAATAATACAAGGTTTTTGGTCAGTTAATCCGGAACCATTGGATGATAATGGAGAGAACATTAAGCATACTGAAAGGCAGGGATTTTGCACATTTAATGATTTTGAAGAACTTAGAACGGCCTTTCGTTTCTTACTGTCAGAGGAAAGAAATTTCTTTTCCAGTATGAAAAGCAGGAAAGAGTTAGGTCAGATTATCGAGATTGCGAACCAGGAAAAGGAATATGAGGGGAAGGCGGAAGTCTTCTTGAATTTAATTAAGGGATAATAAGGATATGAAAGATATTAAAAATAGACGTAATGGAACAAAAACAAGTTCATTCGGGACTCCGGGTAGAATCAACCATGACTCCTCAGAGTTTTACAGCAGCAAGCTGTATGCTGATAAAAAAATATCTGATAAAGTTATATTTATAGAAAACTCAATACCCGATGAAAAGTTAGACAAGATTTACTGCAAACCATCTGAAACCATGCAGGAAATTCCTGATAATAGTATCCATTTAATGGTTACTTCACCACCGTATAATGTAAAGAAAGAATACGATAAGGATTTATCATTGAACGAATACAGGGCATTATTAAAGGCAGTATTTAAAGAGACATATAAAAAATTGGTAACCGGCGGGAGGGCTTGTATAAATGTAGCTAACCTCGGGAGAAAACCCTATATACCTCTGCACAGTTATATAATAGAGGACATGCTTGATTTAGGTTATCTTATGAGGGGTGAAATAATATGGAACAAGGCTTCAAGCGCTAGTCCTTCAACAGCCTGGGGAAGCTGGCAATCTGCAGGTAATCCGGTATTGAGGGATATTCATGAATATATTCTGGTATTTTCAAAGGAATCTTTTTCAAGAAAACGAGGGGACAAAAAGGATAGTATTGCCAAAGAAGAATTCCTTGAATGGACAAAAAGCGTATGGACATTTCCCGCAGTTTCAGCCAGGAGCATTGGACATCCAGCCCCTTTTCCGGAGGAACTGCCACATCGTTTAATTCAACTGTATACTTTCAAGGGTGATATTGTATTAGACCCTTTTTGCGGCAGCGGGACGACATGTCTCTCAGCGCTGAAAGATAATAGACGGTATGTTGGATACGAAATTGAACCTGAATATATAAAACTGGCAAATAAAAGAATAGAGACATATTTGGTTAAACATAATTTATGTGGAGATGAATTGCATGACAGATCTGAAGTTGAAGACAAAGAATTGGTACGGTCCAGTATATAAAACAGCCTTTATGGTAGAAATATCAGTACAGACTATTTCACAATACAGGTGATTCCTGAATGGAGAGATTTGCGCCATTTCCATTGCACTCAAGCCTGGCCTTGATAGAGATCGGAAGAGTCATCTGTTTTTGACCATGACCGCATGGAAAATTGGTAACAATTGGAAAGGTAGTATCACCACATATATCTGAGACAATTTCATCAATGTCTTTGCCAAAGGGAATTTTATTATCTTTTATGCCAGACATCTCACCGATAATAAGCCCTGCCAATTTATTGAGCTTCCCGCT
>JAHFER010000182.1 GCA_023248365.1 Nitrospirota bacterium | reverse complement strand
TGCAGGCCTGCTTATAAACGCCCTTCGAGACGTAGATATTATAGCAAGATATGGTGGAGATGAGTTCGTTATAGTGTTACCGCTTACCCCTGTTGAGGCGGCATTGAAAATTGCAGAAAGGATTCAGTCAGATATAAATAATCATCTCTTCCTCAGGGACGAAGGCCTGTCTTTAAGAGTCTCTGCAAGTTTCGGCATCGCAGGTTATCCGGAGCACGCAAAAGATGAGATTGAACTTCTCAGATTGTCAGATCAGGCCATGTACTTGGCAAAGAGTCTCGGTAAAAACCGTATAGTTCTTACTTCCGGAAATCCAGCCCTAAACAGCGGCCGCTGAAACAAGCATTGAAGAATCCTGCTCTTTCCTCGTAAGATTAACAGACACAATCCTTGATACCCCTGGTTCTCCCATCGTAACACCATAAAGGGTATCTCCAGCCTCCATTGTACGCTTGTTATGTGTAACTACAATAAACTGGGAAAACTCTGTCATATCTTTTAGTGTATTGATAAAACGTCCGGTGTTTGCCTCATCAAGCGGCGCGTCAATTTCATCAAGTACGCAGAAAGGTGTAGGTCTGGCAAGGAAGGTAGCGAATATCAGCGATAGTGCGGTCAGTGCCTTCTCACCGCCGGAAAGGAGGGCCAACTGACTTACCTTTTTACCCGGAGGCTGCGCGAATATCTCTATCCCGGACTCCAGCACATTGCCTTCATCTGTAAGTGCAAGCCGTGAACTTCCACCCTGGAAAAACAATTGAAACAGATGTTGGAACTTTTCATTTATTATATTAAAAGTCGTTAAGAACATCTCCTTAGTTGTCATGTTTATCTTTGAAATAGTTGCGTGCAGGGTTTCACAAGCCTGGGTTAGATCAGCCTCCTGCGTAGTTAAAAATTCATATCTCTGGTTCAGTTCCTGATATTCATCTATGGACGCCATATTGATAGGGCCCATCTTAGTGAGCTTCTCTTTAAAAGATGACAGTGAAGATGTCAGTTCCTCAGTATTTAAATCATCAAGATTTATATTCTTAATCTCATCTTCCAGAATGACCTGATAGGTATTGAAAATTGTCTCACATACATGGGCCATCTGCATGCGTATTTCTGTCTTCTGTAACTCACACTGGTTCAATACCTTCTTATATTCTTCAAGTGTCTTTCTCTTTTCCTTAATACCTGCCTCGAAAACATGCAACCTTTCCTCTCTGAGCGCCCGTTCCTGTTCCCTGTTAATAACATCTTTAGACAGTGTTTCCTTTTTTTGCCATAGTATAGTTATTGCTGATTCTATATCAGATTTTCCTGATTTATAATCATTTATTTTTTGTCCTATAGTTTGAAGGTATATCTCTTTTTCATCAATAGAGCGTATTGCACTCTCCACGCGTCCCCCAATTTCTCTTATACGGATAGATATCGCATCCCTTCTTTCCCTGCTGCTTGTAAGCTCTAATTTTTTGGTGGTTATCTCCTTATGTGCATCTTCCCAGCGTACCCTCCCGGCCTTTTGAATCAATATCAGTTCCTGTATCTCCTGCTCCCCTGCTGTCTGTTCTGTAACAAGCCCCTGAATCACTGATTCATATTTATTTAAATCAGAAGATAACATAGTTATTTCATTATCAATCTCTTTTTCTTCTACAAGCAGTGTTTCTATACGGAGTTGGATTTTTTGTTCTTCATCTTTCAGGACTTTTATATCTTTCTCAATATTTACAATGGAGATCTCATCCCTGCGTATATGGTCATTTAATTCCTGTATCTCTTCCTGAAGATTAAGTTTCTCCTGCTTTAAATCCGCCAATCTGCCTTCAATCTCTGAAACCTCCCGCTTCAGCCTGAATACCTCATTTTGGAGTGTCTTAAGCTCCTTTCTCTTTTGGATTAGCCCCGGTGATTTTCCATTAGAAGTTCCGCCGGTTATACGGCCGGAGGGCTCTACTATTTCTCCATCGAGGGTTACAAATGTATAATTATTACCTTCGTTCCAGAGGGTTAAGGCCGTCTTCAGGTTGTCCACAACAACCACATCTGACAAAAGATGTTCTACAAGAGGCCTGTATTCTTCTCTGTAATTCACAAAGGTAAGCGCAGGCCCCACAACGCCGTTGTTGTTTCCGGTAAATGATGGTAGCTGGCCGTTTGTACGAGGTCTTGCAGGAATAAATGTCGTTCTGCCGGCAGAATTTGATTTTAAATAGGCGATCGCCTTTTCAGTATTTTCGTGACCTTCAACAACTATATTTTGTAGACGTTCACCAAGTACGGACTCTATAACCATCTCTGCTGATTTTTCATCAGAGAAGCCTGGTTCAAATCCCCCATCACCTGCCTTTTCTAAGGGATTGACCTTAACATCAAAAAAATCAGCAACAATTCCGTGAATGCCCTGAAAAGAATCACCCTCTTTTGACTTTGAAAGGAGTATTGATCTAACGCCCTCCTGATAACCAACAAGATTCTTCTCCATCTCTTCAAGGGAATGGTATCTGGCCTCACTCCGGTGGAGCAATTCCCTCTTATTGTTGAGTTTTTCAGTCAGCTCTGTTAATGTGCCTTCTGTAGAAGAAAGCCGTTCAGACAACAATAATTTTGAATCTGTCTTTTCATTAAGATCAGCCTTTAACTGTTTTTCAAGCTCTTCCTTAGAAACTGCCTGCGTAAGAGTGCCGGATATGTTCCTGGAATTTTCTTCCTTCTCTCCGGCTATGCGTTCTTTTCTCCTGTTTATCTCAAATATCCTTGACTGGATATAGGTCTGTTTATTTTTTGCTTCAGTTGCCTTTCCTACAGTACCAAAAACTCTGGAGCGGGCATTCTCCAACCTTTCCTGAAGGCTTGTAAACTCAAGGCTTGCGAGTTCATAGTTCTTTTCAGCCTCAATAATTACAGATTCCCCTTTTGAAATTATTTCCCCTAACGCATCCTTTTCTTTGCCTAAAGACTCAAGAGTAGCCTTAAGTGTTATTATATCTTCTTTAAGCTCAGATATTTCCCTGTGCAGACGTTTGTCATCTTCATTCTGATGAACTATCTGATTTTCAAGGAGTAATAGTTTATTCTCACTTTCACTGATTTCTTTATCCAGATTGAAAAGTGCTCCACGTAATTCCTGCAGATTTCTATCCTCTTCTATTAATATGGATTTTAATTCTTCTGACTTTGTTTCTATATCTGCGAGGTCTGACTGGTTTTTTATCTCTACTTCCATAGCTGTATCTTGTTTAACGAGTAATGCCTTTAATTCATTATCCAAAGATGTATATCGTGCGGCTGTAAGGAAAATGTCCTGTTCTTTTATACGTCCTGCAAGTTCCTGGTATTCCCTTGCCTTACGTACCTGTCTGTCTAATGAGTTTGTCTGCCTTTTTACTTCAGATATGATGTCACGGACTCTGAGGAGGTTTTGCTGTGTTGCCTCTAATTTTCTTAGGGCCTCGGTCTTTCTGAACTTATATTTCATTATGCCGGCAGTATCTTCAATTATGGCCCGGCGGTCTTCAGGGGTTGATGTAAGTATTCTCTCAACCCTCCCCTGTTCAATTACTGTATGCCCTTTAAACCCTACACCTGCATCAATTAGTATATCCCTTATATCTTTAAGCCTGCATTGTACCTTATTAATCAGATATTCACTCTCACCTGAACGGAAGAGCCTTCTGGTTACTTCGATCTCAGAGTACTCAGAGTATTGAGAAGTAAGTTCACCCTTAATATCTCCAATGGTAATAGTTACCTCAGCTAAACCAATGGACTTACGACCCTCACTTCCAAAGAATATGACATCCTCCATCTTTTCGCCTCTGAGGGTTTTTGTACTCTGTTCCCCCATAACCCATAGCAATGCATCCACAATGTTGCTTTTACCACAACCATTGGGACCAACAATGCAGGTTATTCCAGGCTGAATGTGAAGAACGGTCTTTTCAGGGAAGGTCTTGAACCCTAAAATCTCAAGCTTTCGAAGACGCATGGGAACTTTTTTATCATAAACAAGATTAAAAGTAAAGAGAAAAATACCATTTCATGGGTAAGAGATAAAAATTGATACAATATATAGTAAAATACTTATGCTGCCCGAGAAAGAATCCAGATTTTTCTATGACTTTCTCCATTGGCCGTAGTATAATAAATTATGTCTAAAAAGTCATTGAAAGAAACCAATCCGTACCTCAAAGATCCGAAGCTTCGTAAGGCTTTGCTATACCAATCAGTGTCGTCCTCTACAGCAATCGAAGGGGTTCTTACAAAATATCCCAGGCTATCAAAATCTTTAGAAAAAGAACTTAAAGCTATCTGTGTCCTCGAATCCTCAGAGTCCTACGAATAACAGACCCGAACATCTTTTCCATCGGGCCATAGTTGACTGACATTCCAGACTGAACTGCTGAAATATATTCTTTTTTCTT
>JAHFER010000181.1 GCA_023248365.1 Nitrospirota bacterium | reverse complement strand
CTCTGGTTTACCCAATGATGATATTACATCAATATTCTTTAACAGTACCTGATTCCCGGGCTGCGCCTCTGAATATTGCACCCATCCCATCAATATTACCAGCAACATTAATGGCATAATCACCTTTTTCATTAAAAACCCTCCATTCATAAGTTTTATTAACCACTGAGGCACTGAGACACAGAGTAAAGTCAAATATTAAAAATAAAAAAGCAAAATTACAATTCAAAACTCAAAAATTTGAAGTCGGGGTAGCAACGAAAGTGGGTCGTGTAACTTTTAAATTTTGATTTCCTCTGTGCCTCTGTGTCTCTGTGGTTAATGTTCACTTTAATTGCTCTACTCTATCCGTAGGACTCATAATATCTGTCAGCCTTATCCCAAATTTATCATTCACCACTACAACTTCACCCCTTGCAATCAGTCTGTCATTCACCATTACATCCATTGGTTCTCCTGCGATCTTATTCAGTTCTATGATTGACCCCTGTCCTAATTGCAGAAGATCCTTTATCAACATCTTAGTTGCACCAATGATTACAGATACCTGAAGTGAAACCTCAAGTAAGAAATCGAGGTTGTTTATCCCGGAAGGCGCTATTGAAGCCTTGAGAGGCGCAAAACTTGCTGCCTTTGTATTTTCTGATTCTTTTTGTTTTTCCTGCTCATTACCGGCGGCCTCTTGCTGAATCTGCTGCTCCCACTGTGCAGCCAACTCATTATCATCCATGTCTTGCTCTCCTCTCAAAAGATGTTAACTAAAGTGAGACATTATCTGAAAGGCAAGGTTTCCTCTGTACTGTCCCGGCCTTCCTAAAAATTTTGGTAAGTTTTCAACTTTAGCCGTTATTGATTCTTCTGCCGCTTGATCAAGCATAATCACATCACCAACTGACAGATTTAAAATATCCCGAACCGTTACTACACTATGTCCCAGTTCAACTTTTACATTGAGAGAACACTCTAATAACTGTTCCCTGAACCTGTCCATCCATCTGCCATCAACCTCGTATTGATCACTCTGATAGCCGGCTTGCAGTTTTTCTTTGATAGGCTCTATGCTGGGATAAGGTATACACATATATAACTTCCCTGGTGAGGAATCTATCTCTACGCTGAATTCTACTGTTACTACAACCTCTGTAGGGGTGACAATCGAAGCAAACTGCGGATTTATCTCTGTACGATTGAGCTTGACAGAAACAGGATGGACCGGCTTCCATGCCTTTTCAATATCCTGCAGGGCAAGACCTATAATCCTGCTGATAATCTTGTGTTCAATAGCTGTAAAGTCCCTTCCTTCAACCTTTACGTGCGTCTGACCATTGCCTCCAAAGAAATGGTCAATCAGGAGATATACCATCCTCGAGTCAATGATAAGCAGGCTGAAACCCTTGAGCGGGTCCATTTTGAAAATATTTATGCATGACGGCAGAGGTATGTGCTTCATAAACTCTCCGAACTTCGTCACCTCAACAGAGGCAAGCTGAACATCCACTACCTTCTTTAAAGAGGCTGACATACTTATCTGGAATATCCTTGCAAAACGTTCACTAATAATCTCAAGAGAGGGCATCCTGCCGCGTACTACGCGGTCATGGCTTGTAAGATCATATGCCTGTGCTCCATCTTTATCTCCTGAATTACCGGATCCTGTAGATACATCGCCGCTGTCAATACCTCTAAGCAGTGCATTGACTTCTTCCTGTGATAATATTTTATCCATAAAATGATTTGATTAACTCCGTTGCCTGTTTCTTACTCATTACCCATAACCTCTTACTCATTACAGTTTTCATAATTATTGCATTACAAATTCCGTGAAATAGACAGCCGTTACCTTTCCTTTCGAGAAATAATGATTGATCCGTGAGACTATTTCATCCTGTAATTTAAGTTTTCCCCCTACATCTTTTACATCTTCAGAGGTTTTACTTGTCATTAACATTAATATCGTATCTCTAATCTGAGGCATCCTGTTAGTTGCCTCTTCTTTAACCGCCTCTGAATCCGCCTCAAGGTTTATTGTAATCTTGAGGTACTTAACTTCATTTGTATCAGCAAGGTTAATTACAAAGGGATCAAGTGGAATCATGTGGCCTGGCTCATTCTTTGCTTCCTCATTTTTTTTACGTCCCCCTGCTTCATGTCCGGCATCTTTTCTTGAAAATACCTTATATCCGTAAAATCCTCCGCCTATAAACATGAAGGCAATTACTCCGAGTATCACATATTTTATTAATCCACGTTTTCCAGCTTTAGGCTTTTTAGGCGTAATATCCTCACCCTCTTTGGTTCCTTCTTCTGACTTGCTCTCTTCTTTTTCCTTTGCCATATCTCCCTCTTTTTATACTTCTACTGTTAAATTTATTTGGAGTTCATATCATAGTTTTGCAATGTATATGCCAATAAACTAAATGTTTTCTGAATATTATTTTCCTTATAATTCAATATGTTACATAAACCCATAAAATAACTTAAATCATAACTACGTCAAAACTAATTGTACAATGTCATGGTATTGACGAATGATAAAAAACTACAGAATTCAGAGATGGAAATGAAAAACAGTAATTAAAGTCTTCATGTAGGGGCGGCCATTGTGGCCGCCCGTACGGCGAGAAGAAACGGAAGGGGACAAGCCCCTCCCCTACAGTTGCCTGTAAATTGGCAGAAAAGATTTTACTACCGCTTTATCTGAACGAGTTCGTTCAACATTTCATCAGTTGTGGTAATAACTTTGGAGTTGGCCTGAAAACCGCGCTGTACAGTTATAAGCTTTACAAATTCTTCAGCAAGATCAACATTGGAAAGCTCAAGGGAACTGGATAAAATCCTGCCGCGCCCCCCTGCATCCGGGGTGCCCATTACTACCTGCCCGGAATCATAAGACTCTGAGTAAAGATTTTTCCCCATCTTTGTTAACCCCTGAGGATTATTAAACATACCAAGCACTACCTGTCCAACAGTCCTGGTCTGTCCGTTTGTAAAAATTCCGCTTATGATACCTTCCTGATTGACGCTTAGGCTGCTCAGGGATCCTGATGCATACCCGTCCTGACTCTGAAAAAGCGTACTGGAGGATGAGCCGTATTGTGTTGTGCCATCCAGTCCTGTGCCCCCATTTGCAGTTCCGGTGCCAAAGTCAAATGCAATACTCTGATTCTGAGTAACGCCGCCATTAAAATTAAAACTGGATACCGGATCAGGGAACTTAACTCCTGTTGGATTAGTAATTCCAGGGGCATCAGTAAGCTTGATATTCATATCCGCTGTGTTCTCCGCTACCAGAGCGCCGCTTGAATCAAACTGAAGATACCCTCTTCCCATAACAGCATTTCCGGACACACCATCTGAAACTGCATTCCACTGCCAGTAGTTGCCTGTTCCTCCGGCAGTATCTTCATATAGCTTTGTAAAATAGTTGGTGACAAGATGTTCATTGCCAAGTGAATCATAAACACTCTGTGCTGTGGAAAAGTTGCTGGTCCCGGATACATTATTGATATCAAACCCTGTTCCAACCGCAGCAACTCTTGAATCTAAATTTGCTGTAACCTTGACAGTTGTGGAGATCTTTGGTGATGTAGAATTGGAAGATACATCTATATTATTTATTGTTCCGGTTACATTGCCGGATGAGTCTGCCTGATACCCTTGAAGATAAAGCCCCTCACTGTTAACAACCAGCCCATTCTTGTTAACACTGAATTGTCCGGCCCTGCTATATCTTGAGGTGCCGGATGTATCTTTAACCTGAAAGAAGCCTTCTCCATCTATTCCAAGATCCAGCGCATTTGAGGTTACCTCAAGGGAGCCCTGTGTAAACATTGTGGCAACATCACTAAGATATGTCCCACGGCCTATCTGTGTCTTCCCTGACTCTCCCGGGAAACTTTGGTTTAAGACATCTGCAAAAGACGGCCTGCTTGCCTTAAATCCAACGGTATTGACATTGGCAATGTTATTGCCTATTACCGACAGAGCAGCGCCACTTGCATTAAGACCACTTATCCCTGAATATAAAGATGTTAAAATTGCCATTTTCTCACCTCGCTATGATTGATTGCATACTATTAACTTAAAACTATTAACCATTAACTATAAAACTTATGCCTTAAGCCTTAAGCCTTAAGCCTTAAGCCTTCTTACTTACTCACCTCCTTTACCTGACTTACATCAGATACTGCTATTTTTGTACCTCCAAGCATCAGATATGGCACGTTATTATCAAAAGATACACCGGTAACTGTTCCTGTGACATTTGTAGGTATATCAATTGAATTTCCATTTATATCTTTTGCGGAAATAGAGAAGGTATATTCTCCTTCTGCTTCTTGGTTTCCTGTTGAGTTCTTTCCATCCCAGGTGAAGCTCTGATTACCTGCATCCTGTTGTCCGATGTTTATAGTCCTGATAACCTT
>JAHFER010000180.1 GCA_023248365.1 Nitrospirota bacterium | reverse complement strand
CTACCTGCCAGATCCTCAGAAAGACAATAACAATAAATGCATTACAGCCGGCGTTAATCCGCCGGTACCCTAATATCTTTTTACCAACTGCGTCCTGTCAATTTTCCCTGCTTGATTATTCGGCAGAGGTAATGGTATTATGACATTATAATGTTAACATGGAGGTCTGCATGAGATTAGCAAGAACACAGGTATATCTTGAAAAATACCAGCATGAGGCATTGAAACAGGAGGCAAAGGCAGGAAGTATATCCCTGGCAGAGTTATTCCGTGGAATTGTAAAAGAGCATTTATCCGGCGGGAAAAAGGCTGCTAAATTAAATAAAGATATGTATATGTCAATTGTTGGGATAGGAATAAGCGGAGAGGCAGATACCTCAGTCAATCATGATGCGCATATGGGAAAGGCTGTTGCAAATGGCCATTCTCGTTGATACAGGGGCATTTTACGCCCTTGCAGATAAATCAGATACATTACATTTAAGAGCGAGAAATTTTTACTCAGGTCATTATGCAGAAGGAAAATTTGTAACTACTGATTATATCCTGATAGAGACGTGGATATTGCTTAAATACAGATTAGGGCGAAAGGCGGCAATGCTATTCTGGAAGAACCTTATGTCTGGGATGATTCCTGTGTGTGGAGTTCAGAGGGTTGATCTCATTAAAGCATTGAGTATAAGCCAGGATTTCAAAGATCAGGATTACAGCATTATAGATTGTACGACCTTTGCATTAATGAATAGAACAGGCATTGTTGATGTTTTTGCCTTTGATGAGCATTTTAGAAGCTATCGTTACGGCATCGGAAAAAAAAGATATTTTAATGTACTTCCATAAGCCTTTTTTCAAAGTTCTTCTTTTTTACATTGTAGCCTCAGACGTTAGCCTGCGGCCTCACGTCCTCAAAGTTTCTTTGCTTACCAAACTATTTCCTTTCCTTCGGACTATATGGATGGGTTTAATTTAAAAATAAAAGTTTTGTTTTTCTCTGTGCCTCACTGCCTCAGTGGTTCATAAAATATTATAAAATATTTTTCTTGACATCAATAATTTGCCATGATATACATTTAGCAACTTTTTATAACAAAACTTTCAAAGATAGGGTTAAAGGTCTGTCTATAGAAAACAACTTAAAGTAGCGCCTTCTATCAGAGCAAACTGTCCGTAAGGACAGGACGCAAAGCAACGGAGCTTTTTTCCATTTTCCTCGCTCATTATTCCCTCCCCCCTTGCGGGGGAGGGCCAGGGTGGGGGGGCTTGTAGGGACAGACCTTTAGGTCTGTCTACCGAAGAGCAATAGCTAAGCAAGCCGGGCTGCCGAGGTGACAATAATTTTGTGATTATTGTTATTTCAGTGGTCCGGCTTTTTTATTTTTGGCGCTTACAAAGGAGCATGATTATATTCACACAAAGACACAAAGAACACAAAGAATTATAAAATTTTTAAAGCTGTTCCCTTAAATATTATTTACCCTCTTTGTGACCTTTGTGCCTTTGTGTGAGTAAAGGATTTTTCGATGAACAACCATAAACAGGGGTTCACAGAGGGACATAAAAATGTCATTCCCACGAAAGTGGGAATCCAGACCAATGACATAGCGCTGGATTCCCGTTTACACAGGAATGACGGTAGCAATACAGCCCCAGGATTGCAGCATGGCAGGCAAATTGCAGTCAGTCAGTCAGTCAGTCAGTCAGTCAGTCAGTAAAAAAACTCCGTCGTTAATTCCTTACAATCCCGACATTGTAGCCGCAGGCTTTAGCCTGCGTTCCCACGCCCTCAAAGTTTCTTTGCTTACCAAACTAATTTCTTTCCTTGCTATCGTTATTATATTTTCCGGTTTGAAGGTTGTTACAGATGTTGCAGATGTCTTCGCTGCCACGACCGGGCTGGAATTGCGTGTGCTGTCTGCTGACGCTGCAACCGTTGTTCGCAGTGGTTTGACGCTCACTGAAGGGTCGCCTGGGGTGTACACCGCTGTGTGGGATGGAAGAGGCGTGTCACCTGGTGATTACGTGCTGAGGGTATATAACCCCGCTACCAATACCTACATGGGGCCGTTAGGTTCCGTAACAGTTACAGGTCCACCTCCAGTAGTGACTTCTGTAGTAGCGAGTCCTGATCCCTTTGTGCCTACGGGTTCAAACAGTACGACGATCACGGTTCAGGCGACGCCTGGGCAGACGGGGCTGAAGGTGGCGTTTCTTTATCCCAATTGGAGTTATTGGTACAACAGCAATGGGACTCCATACCTGCCTTTGACCGAAACGGTGTAACCCCTGGAGTTTACACAGCCCAGTGGGATGCGGTGTGTAGATACGCCTTTTCCCTTGCCTTCACTACCTCAACAAACTTACGCCGCACATGTACCCAGCAGCCTACATGCACTATACCGGAACGACTACCAATCGCATTGTATCCACTATAGCCATCAGTCTGTATATAACCTGCATATCTCTCAAGGTCTTTTATGAGAAAATCCCCGGAGCGGCTTTGCTCATACCGGAAGATAAGTGCAGGACGTCCGGCATCACCACCACGAAACACCCACATATAAGACTTGCTTGTGTTGGCACGGCCAGGCTCATTGAGCACCTGCACAGGCGTCTCATCCATATTAATTAATGGCCCGGTGCGTATCTCTCTCCACAGTAAATCCATCAGAGGCTCACACTTCTGACCCACATGTCTAGCCCAGTTGGCCATAGTCGCACGGTTTATATCTACCCCTGTCCGCTTAAATATCTTCTCCTGACGGTAAAAGGGAAGGGCATCGGCAAACTTGGATATTAATGTATAGGCAAGAAGCCCCTCTGTGGCTATCCCCTGTGGAATCAACTGCGGGGGAAGCTGGGCAATCTTTACCGCACCACCCTCACTCTCCACTCCCTCGCAGCTCTTGCAGGCATATTTCAAACGAACATTCCTTATCACACGCATCCTTGCAGGCACTATATCAAGCCTCTCCGATACCTCCTCACCTATGCGGCTCAGGTGAGCGCCGCATTTACATACCTTCTCCTCTTCCCTTAAATCATGCACTACTTCCTCACGGGGAAGCTCCTCAGGCAGCGGCCTCCTGCCGCTCTTCCTCCGGGTGTGTGCAGGCACTGTAATCTCTGATGCCTTCTTCTCCTCTTCAGAAGACAGGGCTACAATCTCCTCCGCCTCGTTAAAAAGATAATACTGGCCGTTGTCGCTATCTGTATTCTTCTCTGACTTACGCCCGTATATATGCGCCCTGAGAAGTCTAATCTGCTCCTCAAGTAAATTATTACGCTTTTGAAGTTCAGAAAGACGGCCCTCGACTGAAGTAAAGCTACTCTCTAAGGCAATATGTGCCTGCCTTAGATCTTCATATGAGGTGACCTGAAAATGGATAATCTCCCTCAGGGAAGTGAGGTCTTCAGGGAGGCTTGAAAAATCAATATTCATAGGCAAAGATTATAGCATAACCACATGAAATTACAAGGCTTTTCTTGATATTATTCCTGATATTTTATCCGGCTTTTTGCACTGTTCCATACCCTCAGCTCAAGGCAGTATAACTAAGTGCTCCATGACCCTGAGTCTTTCTTAAATCAAGACCCTCAAGCAGCCACAAAAGCTCGCGTCCATCTATCTCCGCTACCTCATCCTCAGGCTCAGGCCAACGAAACCTGTACTTCTCAAGCCGCTTCTGCCACAAACAAAAACCATTCCTGTCCCAGTACAGCACCTTCAAAATATTACGCCTCCGGTTTGTGAAAACAAACAGGTGGCCTGAAAAGGGGTCTAAGGCCAGCTTGCCTTCAACCAGGATGGACAACCCGTTTATCGCCTTGCGCATGTCGGTATCACCAAGTGCAAGATAAACACGGATACCACAAGAGGGTGTAAACATCAGACCCTCTGCCCAAGAGTATCAAGAAGCACCCTCAGTGTCGCAGGATTAAAACCATCCCCAATCTCTATGCCATAACCATTACCGGTAACTAATTTCAGGGACGCACCGGACTTGACGGATAAAGGAAATGGAGACTTAATTGCAACAGGTACAAAACTCAGATTTGATGACTTGCGGCAACTCTTCCTTTTCCAGTAACCAAAAACCTTGACATTCAGCGCATGGCGGCGGCAATACTCTGACTGGCTAATACCGCTCTGCCCCCATAACTCAATATGGGTCTGCCAAAAACCATGCTTCCCTCCAGTCTCATTATCCTTACAACTCTTATAATCCTCTGACATGACGACTCCCCTTTCTTTGTTGAAACCATCATGCCATGTCCTGATGAGCCTGTGAAGATGGGGTTAATTAACCGCTTACCTTGCAAAAGTCGTCATTCCCGTGAAAACGGGAATCCAGAGGTTTTGCAACATATTGAAAAGACTGGATTCCCACTTTCGTGGGAATGACGAACTCGGCTTTATTAAGACTTTTGCA
>JAHFER010000179.1 GCA_023248365.1 Nitrospirota bacterium | reverse complement strand
GTTTTTCCCAAAGACGTTTTTGGTAATCGTTGTACCACTGCTATGAATATCTCCCGCACCCTTCATTAGTTTAGGAACAGATGCCGGGGCAACGCCTGCAGGAAACGGTACTTCTGAAACACCTCCGATATCTATCTCAGTGTCGTCAGGAAATGTATTTCCACTAAGTTCAATATCACGGTTGGCATTTAATATAACGCCTCCGGCATTTGAAACAATAAAACCAGCAAGATTAATCGCACCTGCTGCGTCAATCACAAGCGGCAGAGCCCCCGGCCCTGTAATCCTTCCGGTAATGCCTGAGTCTGCCTCAATTTTAATATCACATGCAAATGCCAGGCTGTTTACTGCTAACTCATGATTGGTCTGGATTAGAACCGTGCCCTGTTCTCCTTCCGGCAGATTCACGCAGAGATATGATACCGCCTTCGGAAGCTCTGTAAAATAAACACTGCTCCCTGCAGGAATAGAGTCCGCAACATACACTGTGTTATCTGTGATTGGAATCCGTGGAGGCAATAAGCCATAGGTACTGAATGAAGTTATGGAAGTAGTAACGGTCTTTGCATTCGTATCTACTGTAAAACCGGAAACATCATGCCATGCACCAGCAATTAACTTCGCTATTCTGATGCCGCTTTCATCTGTACCCGGAGGGAGACTGGAGGGATCGTATTTAATTGTGAGTTGAACAGGCTTTGCAAACTGAGTCCCCTCTGGACCAAGTAAATAAACAGTGCCGTTGACTGCACCGAAGGGATATTGGCTCAATGATTCCGTGGTAATGTTAACAGCGGAAAAAACTGCTCCTGCAGGGATAGAGAGCGATAGATTCCTATCATGTGATGAAACTGTCCCGCCATTTGAATCAACAGGCGTTCCGCTTATCACAAAAGACACCTTGCTCCGCGACCTCAAAACCATCTCCACAACCTGGTAATTTATTTTCCAGTAAGTATATAAGCATTACCTATACCTCAACATAGTGAACCAGGCAATGTCCTCCTTCGTCCACTTCTCGGACAGGCAGGGGTTACTGAAGATGAATTTCATTGGTTGTGAACCAAATTAAACTTAAATAGCCCGGTTTTAAATTTTAGCTAACACAGTTTTTTTGATGTTTGATGTTTGACATTGCTATATTAGTTCCATACAATAACTTTAAAAGTCAAACAAAAATAATGCACTTAAAAAGAAAAAAAGAACATTCAAACCAGAAGGTAAAAGAACTACTGAAGACTTGCAGGGAGTACCCTATACTTGCAGTCTACCTGTTTGGTTCTATGATGCAGGAAGGCAGTGATTTCCTTGATAACAGGATTATTGAGAATATTGATCCCTTGTCAGATCTTGATGTCGGCATTGTATTTTTAAACCCTGAATTAAATCCAACGGATAAGATAAGCCTTTACAAAAGGCTTTTTGCCGGGTTCTCCGATTTATTCTCACCTTTTAATTTAGACTTAGTATTTCTTCAGGAAACAGGCGTAATCCTTCAGTTTGATGCGATTAACGGAATGTTGATATATAGTTACGACGATGATATGAGATTAGATTACGAAGAAAAGGTAATTAAACTCTATCAGGATTGGAAACCTGTCTATGACCTGTATGTAAAAGAGGTGCTGGAGGCTATTCATTAATGAAATTAAATATTCCCATGCTGACAGGGAGGATTGACGTTATCCGTACCGCACTATCCAGATTACAGGAGCTGGGCAGTATCCCTATTGAAGATTTCCTGAAAGACTATAAGAACCCTGCTTCTGCAGAAACCTTCCTGAGGCATTGCCTTGAAGCAATATTTGATATTGGCCGCCATATCCTTGCAAAGACCGGCAAAGCCCGCCTGACTCAGGAATACAAGGATATTGCCAAGGGGCTTAAAGAAAGCGGCGTAATTTCTCAGTCCCTCTCGGAAAGACTTATAGAGATGGCCGGCTATCGCAACAGGATTGTTCATTTCTATCATGAGATTACTAAGGAAGAACTCTACCAGATTTTGCAAACTGATCTGGAAGATATAAGACGTTTTCTTGAAGAAATTGGTAAATTTATTGAGGGACATAATAATTAATTTATCCATGATCCACAGTCATTAAAGGATGCTATTTCCAAGTATCCAAACACTTATCTGGAATTGTCCTGTATTCTTGCTAATCTCATGCAAACCTCCATGCCTGTCATTTGAATTACTTCCGTAGCTTACAACAATTCCTTATTCACTTTAACCTTTGCTGATGCTCGCATCGCGTTGGCGTAGGCCATGACGGCCTTTTCCTGTTTCTGGAACTGCATGAACTTTTTAAGCCTCTGGATTTCTTCTGCCGGACGATCTTTTGCTGCATCTTTACTGCCTGCTGATACAGCAACCGGATAGGCCTCGTTTACTTCATTATCTGTTACCTGCACAGAGTCCTTTACAATCCTCATTATCTTCTCGATCAGAAGGTCACGGCGCTGCAGTTCTTCAAAGTCCGCAGTCTTCATACGGTTAGCCTCAAGCACCTTTTGATAAAGGGTACTGTTGAACCGGCCATCCTTATGAAAGACATTCATCTTCATTATGTTGTTGCTTAGCTCTGCATCACTGACCATCAAACCAAGCTTTTGTGCGGACTCAAGCCACAGTTCCCGCTTAACCAAGTCTTCCACAACCTTGTCCTTGACATTCATCTTATCAAGCATATCTGAATCAAATTTATCTTTATATAAATCTCTGTAGTACTCTACTGCCCTGTTATATGACTTTCTGTAATCCTGCACCATTACAGTATGTCCATTCACAGTTACGACAACATTCTCCTTAGGTTGTTTAATTCCCCACCACCCCATTGTAATAACAAAGGTAAGGGCAATAACACCCATAATTATCTTTAATACCCAGGGATTATCAACTGCCAGTTCACGTACAATCTTTAACATTAACTACCTCCTTTTCATCTAAAAATTCATGTCTAACCACAGAGGCACGGAGACACTGAGAAAATAGAAATTTCAAAAATTCAGAGTAAAATTCAAAATTTTGGTTTTTAAATTGTAATTTTTCATTTTGATTTTTTCTCTGTGCCTCTGTGGTTAAAATTTTCATCTAATAAAAATCATTCTTAAAATGCTTACTCAATGCCAATTCCTGAGCGTGATAATTAGAGCCTATATCAGCGCCATAAGTTATATGCGGTTTTTCACTCATCTTCTCATATCTTATCTTAAAGAATACCTGTCCGTCTTCTATCCTGAAGGGTACATCATGCGGCCTCACCTCAAGGACAGACCTTGTCCCTTTCACCTCTCCGTAGCCATAGCCAAAACCACTGTCAAAGAAACCTGCATAATGTGTCCGCAATTCACCTGAACCCGCATCAAACTCTATCATCTCTGCGGCATATTCAACAGGCACGCGCACCTTTTCTTTTGATGCAAAGATGTAAAACTCTTCAGGCTCTAAGATGTAAAACCCTTCCTTTGGCGCATATACCGGCTCCCAGTAATCTGATGCAGGATAAGCCCCAACCTTACTGAGATCAATGATAGAGCTGTTCTTCCTGGCCTTAAAACCTATTATACCTTTACTTGTATGGCCTTTCAGATCCACTCTCATATAGAGACCATCCCTTATAATAGCGAAATCAGGGGCTATCGGTACACCATCATCACCATAGAGCAGGACATTACTATTATACAAGTCCCTTAGTTCTCTATCTTCTACCTGCTGTCGTTCACAGAACAGACGTAACTGGTTCAGGCTCTGCCCTGTCTTAACCTTTACAGTAAAAGACCTGGGAAATACCTCAAGGTACAGTTTCCCTGAATAGCCATGCTCCACTTCATCAAATCTATACCCGTTGTCTGTTACAACCCTTGTAAAAATGTCTAATCTGCCTGTTGTACTCTTGGGATTTGTCTTGCCGTTTAATTCATGCGGGAGATGCAGTTCTTCCATTAAAGGTATGATATAGACATTCTTCTTATCAAGTATGCCGTTTTCATCAAGGTCTACTTCGTACATAAAAAGCTCGTTGAGAAGCTCATCCACCTTTTTACGCTGAGGAAGGAAACTGCTCCTCACCCTGTATGCCTTATTCCCAAGCCTTAGATCAATACTTGAAGGCTGGAACTGTTTATCAGGAACAGGCACGGAAGATTTTATGGTCCCGTCAGCCGTTAATTTTCTAAGACTCTGTACAGGCAGAGTACCCCTGCTGCTAAAATCAATCACAACTCACCCCATAGCAATCCGGTTGAGGATAATGGTACACCTTGTCCTCGTAATTTCTAAGTACCACCTCTTCCTCATTAATCTCAACAAGAAATTCAGGCGGCAGAACCGGTATCTTGCCCCCGCCTCCAGGAAGATCAATTACAAACTTCGGTATTGCCATTCCTGATATTCTCCCCTGAAGTTCCTTCATTATATTAAGGCCGCTTTCAACCGGCGTGCGCAGATGT
>JAHFER010000178.1 GCA_023248365.1 Nitrospirota bacterium | reverse complement strand
TGCTGAAAACTTTGCCATATCTTCAAAAACCCGGGCAGAGTTCTTCTTATTAGTGGGATGGTTTGTACTTCTGGTAGGATGGTCTGTTTTACTTGTTGTAGAGATAGTGACAAGGTGATTTGGTAGAAAAATGTTATTCCCTTATTGTCGCTCAAAATTAAATTAATAGCTGCAACTATCAATACCGCCTGATTTCTTGTGAGAGCCAAGGCTATACCAGCCATAATCATTAACACCGAACCGAGGATGAGCATAAGGCGTCTGCCCCTGTAATCTGCAGAGGTTGTAAGCCACAGAGAAATAACAGCATCACCGGCAAGGGTAAGTGTGAACAAAAGACCGATCTCTTGTTCATTCAGTCCAATCTCTGAAAGATAGAGTGCAAGGGTAACAGATAAAAATCCATAAGCAAATAATCTTGTAATACGTGTTATAAATAAAAGGGGGTCTTCGTAGAAGTGAGTGGGTAAAAATCATATCAAAATGACCGGGATATGGTTTGAGATAAGCTTAAGGTAATATTATACATGAAAAATAAGATCGTCGTTATTGTGGAATGTTAAAAATGTGGATGTTCCTCAGAATAAGCGTATAGATAAAATTCCCTCCCCCTTGACGGGGGAGGGGCAGGGTGGGGGTGTTCTCAGGAAAAGACCTACTGAAGCAGAACAATTGCTATGGAGTCACTTGAGGATGAAACAGATGGAGGGATTTAAATTTAGGAGGCAGCAGCCTTTAGATAATTACATAGTTGATTTTGTTTGTTTCGAAAACCGCATTATCATTGAAGTGGATGGCGGGCAGCATGCTGAAGAAAAGAATAAGGATATAGAAAGAGATACATACCTTCAACGACACGGATTTACCATTTTAAGGTTCTGGAATAATGAGGTTTTGCAAAATACAAATGAAGTTTTAGCAGTTATAAGAGAGAACTGTTTATATCACCCTCCCCTTAGTCCCCTCCCGTCAAGGGAGGGGAAAGTAAAAAGGTGATTCATTAAGGTATATGGTTTACCCACTCAATTACGCGATGACCCATAAAAGTATGATGTCAGTTTTATTATGTCCCATAAGAATTATAACGGACTTTTTACAATCTGAAATATTATATTACAAGTATATTACAAACAATGGAGAAAATTATATATACAAAAAATGTGGAGGGGATTTTCACGATAAAAGGGCATTTCATCTTTTTTGTTTGACACCAGTATCCGGAGTCTGTATATTATATTCATAATTTCGCAACTATTAAAATAATGGGTGAAATAACTGGTAAAATAAGCGGTATGTAATAATGGAGTGGAGATAAAGGGAACAGAGGGTAAGAGGAGGATATAGAGATGGCAGAGGGAAAGACGATTGTCATACTTGGAGGCGGTATCGGCGGTATAGTAGCGGCAAGCCGCCTGCGAAAAAAACTCCCGGAGGAACATCGTATTGTTGTGGTGGAGAAGGCCGCTCAGTATATATTTGCACCATCATTTCTATGGCTCATGACCGGACTTAGAACAGCAGGGCAGATATCACGCCCGCTCAATGAATTAGGGGAAAAAGGGATTGAGATTATTACAGGTGATATTCAGCGGATAGAACCGGAAAATCGCTCTGTTTACATAAGTGAAAATGGGAAAGAAAAGGAAATCAGAGGCGATTACCTGATTATATCCATGGGGGCGGAACTTGTTCCACAAAAGGTTCCGGGACTTTCTGAGGCAGGGTATAGTTTCTATACACTGGCTGGCGCTGAGGCATTGCGTGATGCCAGGCTCAATGTCCGCCATGGCCGCATTGTAATACTTGTGAGCAGTGTACCATTTAAGTGTCCTGCCGCACCTTATGAGGCAGCCATGCTGATAGAGTACGACTGCCGCAAGCGAAAGATCCGTCAGGATATACAGATTGACCTGTATACCCCTGAACCTGGCCCTATGGGCGTTACAGGGCCGGAGGTCTCAAGGCAGGTCAGGCAGATGGTGGAGGCTAAGAATATCAGCTTTCATACTGAACATATTGTAAGCCGGGTAGATGCCTCTTCCAAACAGATAATATTTACTAATGGAGCAACGGCTGATTTTGACCTTTTGGTCTACGTTCCGCCTCATACTGCTCCTCAGCCGGTACAGGATGCAGGTCTTACTAATGAAAGCGGTTGGATTTCTGTTAATCGCCAGACACTTGAAACACGGTTTGCAGGTGTATATGCATTGGGAGATGTTACGGGGATTATGCTTTCAATGGGAAAGCCTCTTCCAAAGGCAGGGGTATTTGCCCATGGAGAGGCCGAGGTGGTAGCAAACAATATTGCTTATGCCATCACAGGTAAGGGTAAACCAACAGTTTTTGACGGGGAGGGCGAATGCTTCATAGAAACCGGGGATGGCAAGGCAGGGTTCGGCAGCGGAAACTTCTATGCAGAGCCTGTACCTCTGGTGAAGATGCGCGGCCCGAACCGGGCGCTACATCTCGGCAAGATTGCTTTTGAAAAGTACTGGCTTTTTGAATGGTTCTAAGTATGGATAAAGAAATTTTTGAACTACATGCGGGTATATGCCAGATTATGGCAAACGCAAAGAGACTTGAGATTATCAGCATCCTCGGTGATAAGGAACTTTCAGTTGGAGATATTGCTGACAATATGGACATCAGGATGGCAAACCTCTCCCAGCACCTTTCTATAATGAAGGCAAAGGGGATACTCAGGTTCCGAAGGGATGGGGTGAATATCTATTACAGGATTTCAAACCCTAAGGTGGTACAGGCATGCAAACTGATGCGGGAGGTGATGATGGAACAGCTCAGGGAAAAGGGCCGGCTGTCAAAGGTTGTATCACAGAGGAAGTAATAATTTCAAATGAAGAGAAAGGGTGAGAGAGATGACAGAGCATATAACTATAATTATTAATGACCCGCCTTATGGGAGTGAAAGACCATACAATGCCCTCAGGCTTGCAAACAGCCTCATTAAGAAAGAAGACATTAAAGTCACAGTCTTCCTGATGGGGGATGCTGTTACAGCCGGCAGCAGGGGACAGAAGACACCTGACGGCTATTATAATATGGAACGTATGCTTAAACCTGTTATCAGACGGGGGGCTGTATTGCTCTGCGGAACTTGCATGGATGCAAGAGGCATGACAGAGGAAGGCATAACTGAAGGGTGCAAGAGGAGCACTCTTGATGAATTGACAGAGCTGACAATAAATTCAAATAAAGTTCTGGTTTTCTGAAATACCCTGAAAACTAACCGCATGCATTTCCCTGCTGAATATACAGCAGGCGTGAGATTGTTTCGCTTTGTTTGAATGAAATTCTGGGGACAGTATATCTAATTTTATTGGATTAAGTATGCTGTCCACGGAATTCCGAGATAGTCTTGAAGGAAATGAATATATGGAAGATTACCTAAGCATTGCAAGAAAAATATTTGCCGGTATCAGATATGAAGCTTCAGAGGAAGATATAACAAGACTTTCTGACAACATGGCTCTTCTTGAAAGAAGAGGACTTGGCAAACTCAACAAAAGGCTTATTGACAGTAAAAGAACAAGAGAAGTCTTGGCTACAATTGCAGAGCATAATTTTGCAGTGATATTGGCTTCCCGCCACTGCACTACTATTCCAATAAGCTATGAGTCTGATATTGACCTAAAGCTTCCACCGGATTTTAAACTTGGAATTGGAGAGGTTACTTATTGGATACAGATGAAAGACCTGTCAAGGTTAGAAAGAGAAAACAGACAGGATAATATGATACAGCAAATTAAAAAAGAGGTTAGTGAGATTAAGATTGGTAAATTCTTCGGTTGTAAGCTATCAGATAATTTTAAGGAAAGCTGCCTGCCAGATCTTATAAATTTCATAAAAGATAAAGCGGCGTCTGCCGTTGAAGGAGATAGTCTCCTTTTTACAGGTAAGAACAATCAAAAAGCCAAAATTGAGTTTTGGTCGGCAGCAAATATATTGTTATCTGAGTTGACCCTCGGCTATGCCGGTGATTTAGAGATGATAGAACAGACAGGCCTGGCAAGAGAACAGATAAAACAGAGCATGCTTAATGCAGCAGGGGCATTTGACTGGGAAGTAGACTGGAGGAATATCAACCGCATAGTTGTGGAAGCTGACAACAAAAAGGACATAGATATCTGTGATTGTATATATGAACAACAGGTTTAAGCATCTCCTTGAAAACATAAAAAGGCTTCTTACCTTTGACAAGGTTGTTTACTACAACATGAGGCCCATTATTGGAAATGGAAATTTCGGATTATCCCAGTGATAAAAAGGGTACAGATATATCATAATGCAACCAATTAAATGGAACAACCATGTCAATTTATGAAATAAAGCATAGACAGGAGGCATACAATGATTAAAACACAGATTATTGAGGAAGACAGCAAACCGGTGGCCGTAATTCTGGATTACAAAGAATACATGAGATTGAAAGAGATTG
>JAHFER010000177.1 GCA_023248365.1 Nitrospirota bacterium | reverse complement strand
ATTATTAATACACTCTCTGCCGGATTCTGTAAAGTTCTTGACATTAATCTAATTGATACTGCATTAACCACTTATGAAATAAACCTTACAGAAAAGCTCCTTAAAGAAAAATACCTTTTGTCATCCTGGAATAACAAACGTACATAATTTATTGTTGACGAAGCCGCCATTCTATAACTTAACTATCTTCTCCGAGACTATCCCTTTCGTTGCATTTCTTGTATCTACAACAATATCTGAATGCTCTACTATCTTTTTATAATCATAAGAAGAGTGGTTAGTTACTATAACGGTACAGTCGTATTTACTTAATTCTGCATATCCGTCTAACTCTATAGAACTTAAATCAAAATGTTCCTCATGGAGGTGGGGTATGTACGGGTCATGATATGAAATTACCCCGCCTTTCTTTTGTAATAGTTTAATAACATCAAGTGCTGGGGATTCTCTTACATCTCCAATATCTTTCTTGTATGCAATCCCGAGTATTAGTATTCTGGAACCCTTTACGCTCTTTTCTTTCAGGTTCAGTGCATCAAAAATCTTATTAACGACATAGGCAGGCATATCGTGATTTATCTCACTGGAGAGTTCGATAAAACGGGCATTATAATCCAGGATCTTTAATTTCCATGATAGATACAGCGGGTCAATTGGTATGCAGTGTCCGCCAAGTCCGGGGCCAGGATAAAAGGGCATAAAACCAAACGGCTTTGAAGACGCTGCATCAATAATCTCCCAGACATCAATCCCTAATTTATTGCATATGATAGCAAACTCATTTACAAACCCGATATTAACTGCCCTGAAGGTGTTCTCAAGGAGCTTAACCATTTCAGCCGCCCTTGTAGAGCTGACAGGAATTACCGTGTCCACTGCTCTGGTATATAAGGCTGCGGCAATTTTTGTGCATATTTCTGTGACCCCGCCTATTATCTTTGGTGTAGTCTTTGTATTATAAATCTCATTACCCGGGTCAATACGTTCAGGTGAAAATGCGAGGAAGAAATCCACACCAACCTGCAAGCCTGCAGACTCAAGCTCCGGAAGGATAATCTCTTCTGTAGTCCCAGGATAAGTGGTACTCTCAAGCACAATCAACTGTCCCTTATGAAGATACTTCTTTATCTCTTTTGTAGCAGAAATAATGTATGATATATCCGGATCTTTTGACTTTCCGAGAGGTGTAGGCACACAGATACTTACGGTATCAAGCGATGCCAGAACGCTGAAATCTGTAGTTACCTTAAGCCTTCCATTATTGACTGCCGTTGAAATCTCTTCATCTGTAGAATCTTCAATATAGGACTTGCCCTTTTCTATATTAGTTATCTTTTCCTTATCTAAATCTATACCTGTAACATAAAATCCAGCCTTGCAGAATTCCAATGCGAGCGGAAGGCCAACATACCCAAGCCCAATAATCCCTACCCTTGCATCTTTCTTTTCAATCTTCTGTATAGTAGAATCCATTTAATCCTTCCCTCCTATTAAATTATCCAACTCATAACACATATCCCATATCACATAACTCATTACTTACTATCAATATCCCTCAACCTGTAAACAATCTCTTCACTCAATCTCCTGTTTGCTGCAATCAGGTCTGAGATAAGGCCAATAAGAAGGACTTGAAATCCGAGCATCATTAATACCGCCGCCAGGATAAGAGACTGAACATGCCCTGTCCCCTGACCCATTGACATATAGAAGAGATACCTTGCCGAAATAAGTACTCCAGAAGTAAATACAATCCCGCCAATGGTGGAAAAGAACTTTAGCGGTCTGTACATGGCATAAGTCCTTATGATTGTAGAGGCAGATCTCCATATATATTTCCACAGGCTTGTAATAAGCCGTGACTCCCGTGTCTTTGGATTTGTCCTGACAGGTATATGAGCTATGGCCAGCCGATTATATCCGGCCTGAATTATTGTTTCAAGTGTATAAGTATATCCTGAAACAATATTTGTCCTCATTGCAGCCTCACGGCTGAATGCCCTGAATCCACTTGGAGCATCCGGGACATGAGTATCTGAAGCAGCCCTTACTACCCAGCTTCCAAACTTTTGCAGGATCTTTTTTGCTGTTGAAAAATGCCTTATGCTCTCAACCTCTCTGTCGCCTATTACAACATCAGCCTTCCCTTCCAGAATAGGTTGTATCAGCTTTGGAATATCGGCCCCATAGTACTGATTATCTGCATCAGTATTAACTATTATGTCAGCCCCCAGATGTATTGCCTCCTGAAGCCCTGCCATAAAACCCCTTGCAAGTCCCTGATTGGCCTTAAACCTTATTACATGATCAACCCCGCATTCCCTTGCTACCTGTGATGTCCTGTCAGTGCTTCCATCATCTACTACAAGTATTTCAACCTGGTCAATTCCGGGAATATTTCTTGGTATATCTTTCAGGGTAACAGGCAGGGTTTCTTCTTCATTCAGACATGGGATCTGAACTATTAATTTCAAAAAAACCTCACATTCTTAATATGAGAATAGGATATTGCCCCTTCTCTTAATATTACTGGTTCAGATCCTGAGACATCCACAACTGTGGACTCAAGTCCACCGGTTGTCAATCCGCCATCAACAATTGCATCAATCTTATTTCCAATATTAGCTAAAACATCAGTTGGATTATCTATACTACCCATTCCGGAGATATTTGCACTGGTTGCAGTTATTGGGGATCCGAGTTTTTGTATAAGCATTATGCAGAAGGTATTTTCAGGAAGCCTTACACCAATCTTTCCTGTACCTCCGGTAAGTTTATCTGATATTCTATCTGAAGCATTAAAAACAAGTGTAAGAGGTCCTGGCCAGAATTGGTCTATCACTATTCTTGATGCCTCTGAAATTGTTCCTGAAGATATTAATGTACCAAGCTCCTCTTCATTTGAAATAAGAATCAGTATAGGCTTGTCATTCATTCTGCCTTTAATCTCAAAAACCCTCTTAATAGCAGTTTCATTATAAATATCAGCACCAATTCCGTAAAAAGTGTCAGTCGGAAAAGCGATTACCCCACCAGACCTTAATAATTCGGCAATTTCAGTAACTACTAAAGGATCAGGTCTGGCCTGGTTAATCTTAAATGTCTGCATAAAGGTCTAATCTGACTTCTTACTTCTTATCTCTACCTTTTTGTTTTTTTCCTCCACAGCATCAGCCATATCATCTTTATATTTTTTATACTTATTTAAAAGTAACTCATCTTTTCTTGCCAATATCTGTATTGCAAATAATGCTGCATTCCTGGCTCCGGCAACTCCTATTGACATGGTTGCTACCGGTACACCTCCCGGCATCTGAACTATTGAAAGAAGAGAATCCAGTCCCTTTAGCGAAGATGAATCAATCGGAACACCTATAACAGGAAGTACTGTCTCAGAAGCAATAACTCCCGCAAGGTGTGCAGCCCCGCCGGCGCCTGCGATTATAACCTCTATACCTGACTCTTCCGCCCCTCTTGAAAATTCCTGAACAAGCCTTGGACTGCGGTGTGCTGAGGCAATCTTAATTTTATAAGCAACATTGAATTTATCAAAGACGTCAGCAGTCACTTTCATAATCTGCATATCTGAATCACTACCCATTACAATAGCCACTAATGGTTTGCTCATATATTCCTCCCTGACGGCTTCGTAAAAAGTCCATCTGCGGCGTTGCGCTTCATCCTTCGTCATTGCGGCGTACCGACAAAGTACGCCTCATTCCTCAGGATTTGCGCGCCTTGCACCTGGAGCTTTTTACGAAGCCGTCCGCTTCCGTGGCTTTCTATGAGGCCATCCTCATTAGTATAAGCTCACTTTTTTCCTATATCCGTCCTGTACTGCACACCCTCAAATTTTATCTTCTCTACTGCTTCATAAGCCTTTGCCCTTGCCAAAGATATATCTTCTCCCAGCGCAGTAACACCAAGTACCCTACCGCCGGCTGTAACTGTATTCGCTTTGTCAAATGCCGTTCCAGCGTGAAAGACCATCACATCTTGCATCTCTCTAACCTTTTCAAGTCCGGATATTATCTTCCCGTTCTGATACTTATCAGGATAACCGCCAGAGGCCATAACAACACACACCGAGGCCTTATCGCTCCAGTTTACTTTTATCCCATCAAGTTTCTTATCTATTACGGCCTCCAGAATATCCACAATATCTGTATCCAATCTCATAAGTATAGGCTGGGCCTCGGGGTCACCAAATCTGCAATTAAACTCAAGCACCTTGGGTTTCCCTTCCGGTGTTATCATTAATCCGGTATAGAGAATACCTTCATATGGACATCCTTCCTTTTCAAGACCGGAAATAACAGGTTTAACTACTTCATGAATTACTATGTCAATTATTTCTTTGCTAACTGAAGGTACCGGCGAGTATGCCCCCATACCGCCGGTATTCGGACCTTTATCATCATCAAAAACCCTTTTATGATCCCGCGATAGCGGCATGGGAACTATAGATTTTCCATCAGTGAAAACAAGAAATGATGCCTCTTCACCAGTTAGGAATTCCTCAAT
>JAHFER010000176.1 GCA_023248365.1 Nitrospirota bacterium | reverse complement strand
TTCCTTTTCCATATACATCTCAAGTATATTGTGCTTCTTTTTAGGTGTCTTTAATTCCTTTTCTTCAGGGATACCGGAGAGTGCAGTTTTTAAAACCATTCCAAAAGGGAAGAGGTAGTACTCTGATGCCCATTTACAAAGGGAAATCATTGTTTCATCAATAAGAGGTGAAGGATCAAGTATATTCAGTACAGGTTTTATCTCCCTTTTTTTATGACCTGCAGAAAAAGTATACGGGATGTCAAGAGAAGTGGATATTATAAACCCTGTAACCTGCTGTCTTCCGAAAGGGACAATGACCCGTTTACCAATACTTACCTGATCTTCAAGCTCAGGCGGGCATCTGTATGTGAAGCAATCTTCAACAGGTCTGGGAATGGCTATGTGTAAGAACATAAGATTTTGAATTAATCATAGTATGTTGCTGATGAATTTTCATTTTCCCACACAGAGACACGGCACAGCTTTGCATTGTTGTTATTTAATTTTCCTGAAAGGGATTCAAATATCCAGTGCGCCAAATTCTCAGCAGTGGGATTTAATGTATTAAATGGCGGATTTTCATTTAAGTAAGTGTGATCAATAGTTTTCAGCAGGTTTTCTGTTTCCTGCTTGAGCATCCTGAAGTCTAATGACATACCAAGTTTATCAAGTTCATTGCTATGCATGACCACTTCAACCTTCCAGTTGTGACCGTGAATATTTCTGCAATTCCCGGGATAATCTCTGAGACTGTGGGCGCCGGAAAAGCCCGCTATGATTTTTATTTCATACATGGGATTAGTCTGTTAACCCTGGTTTATCATCTTTTGTTACAGAGTTCTTTGCAATATTCAAAAACTCTTCCCTGAAGTTATCAACTTTAAAATCGCCCCTGAAGCTTGTAGTAATAACTTCGGTTATGTTCTGTGCAGGGAATCTTGCCTTCATGCAGTAATGCTGGGCTACTACATAAACACCTACTGCAACCGGATTTATTGATTTGTATAAAACATCCGCTATCTCAGATGTAAGGCCCTCCTGCAGGTTAAGACGGGCGGCAAGGATATGTACAAGTTTTCCGAAATTGGATAATCCTGCGATCTCTTTATCCGGTAAATAGCCTATTGAAACAAAGCCGGAGAAAGGAAGAAGGTGGTCCTGACATATGGAGACAAAGGGGATATTGTTTATAAAAACAGGATCATTGGAAAAAGCGGTCTGGCGGGTGGTTAAGGCGCTCCACGGCTCCTGTGTATATCCTGAAAGGAGGACTTCTGACCACAACTTCCCGAGATTATCAAGAATCTTTTCCCTGGCATCCCCGTTTATTCCGAGTTCCATTGCCTCAATAAATTTGTTCAACCCTTCTCTCATTAACTTATTATTCATTGTGCTTCATCATATCATATCAGTATTCTTTTTTACAGTATGATCACGGGTTGCTACTGATAGTTGAATCTGATAGCATAGAATTATGAAAAACAGGCCTCATTTTCTTATGTGTAAACCGGATTATTTTAAGATTGCCTATGAAATAAATCCGTGGATGAACATAAATGTTCCTGCGGATATTGTCAGGGCTAAAGAACAGTGGGAAGCCATTTACAATACTATTCTCAGTCTGGGAGTTAAGGTTTCACTGATTGAGCCTGTGGAAGGGCTGCCTGATTTGGTCTTTACTGCCAATGCAGGACTTGTTCATGGGAAAAAGGTAATCCTTAGTCATTTTAAGTATCCGGAGCGTCAGCCAGAAGAGAGATACTTTGAAAAGTGGTTTTCTAATCATGACTATACATGCTATAAATTGCCAAAAGGTGTTCACTTTGAAGGAGAAGGGGATGCTGTATATTATAAAGACATACTGTTACTTGGGCATGGATTTCGTACAGAGTTGAGCTCGCATACTCATATTGGCGATATCACAGGAAAGGCTTATAAATCTCTAAGACTGATCAATCCGCATTACTACCACCTTGATACGTGCCTGCTTTTTATCGAAGCGCTTGACCTTATTATATACTATCCCGGGGCCTTTGATTATGAAGGTATTGAAATAATAGAAGGGCTTCCTTCAAGGACACTGAGAATCTATGAAGAGGATGCCGGTTTATTTGCGTGTAATTCAGTCTGTTCCGGAACTAAACTGCTCTTGTACAAATCTACTGAAAGATTAGCTGATAAACTCAATGAGCTCGGATTGGAAATAATCCCATTGGATACCTCTGAATTCATGAAATCAGGCGGCAGTGTGAGGTGTATGGTTTTAACAGTGAGCAGAAGTAAGAGGTCAGAAGTCAGAAATCAGAAGCAGCAGGTTCGCAAAGGGGAGAACTTTTGATTTGGAGATAAAGGTATTCGGCAATACGCATTCGGGGATGGTGAGGGGAAACAATGAGGATGCCTATGGGATTTTCCCTGATTTGTCTCTTTATGTTATAGCTGATGGATTGGGCGGACATGCAGGCGGGGAGGTTGCGAGCAGGCTTGCAGTAGAGGTGTTAAAGGACAGTATAATTTCAAATTATAATATAATCAGGGAAAAGAAAAGTAATATTATTAATGCTATAAAGCTGGCGAATACAAGGATTATACAGGAGGCGGCTAAAGATATTAATCTGGAGGGAATGGGCACTACAATTGTTGTTGTGCAGGTGGAACATGATAGGGCAATAGTAGCTCATGTTGGCGACAGCAGGGCGTATCTTATAAGGGAAGATGTGATAACTCAGGTGACAAAGGATCATACAGTTACGGAAGAGTATATCAGGGCAGGCCTCCTTACAAAGGAAGAAGCTTTATATAATCCTTACAGGCATGTCCTTTCAAGAGCGCTTGGAACTTCAGCAGATGCTGTGGTTGAGGTTTCGGATATCCAGTTACGGTTAGGTGATACACTCCTTTTGTGTACTGATGGTCTTACAAATGTGCTGACTGACAAGGAGATATTAAGCGCTATTGTGGGTTTTAGACCTTCTCCTGAAAAGATTACGGAACAGCTTATAAATCTTGCCAATAGAAATGGCGGGATTGATAATATAACGGTAATTGCAATTTGTGTTGGGGTATGAAAATCCTAAACACAGAGGCACTGAGACACAGAGAGATTTATATTATAATTAATATGATTTACTCTGTGCCTCCGTGTCTCTGTGTTTAAAAAGGTATTTTATTATGAAGATAGGTCTTATAAATCTTGGTTGTCCAAAAAATCAGGTAGATTCTGAGATAATGCTCGGTCTTCTTAATGAAGCAGGTTTTGAACTTACAACCAATGAAGAAGAGGCGGATATTATAGTAGTTAATACCTGCGGTTTTGTTGATTCAGCGAAGGAGGAATCAATAAATACCCTGATTCAATTGGGAGAGCTGAAGACTACTGGAAAATGCCGGTTACTTGTTGCCGCGGGTTGCCTTTCTCAGAGATATAAAGATGAACTCCTGAAAGAGCTGCCTGAAATTGATGCAGTGGTGGGCACTGGATCTTTTGCAGATGTAGTAGAAATTTGCAAGAAATTTGTTAGTGAAAATAATTCTACATTGGATATCATCCCCCCTTTAGAAAAGGGGGGCAAGGGGGGATTTGCCTCCCGCCATCATCAGGTGTATATCTCAGACCCCTCCAGTTTCAATTACGAGGCCCCCCTTCCAAGAATCCGCATCAGCCCATTCCATACTGCCTTTGTAAAGATTGCAGAGGGGTGTGATCATTCATGTACCTTCTGCATTATCCCTGAGTTGAGGGGTAAACAGAGGAGCCGTTCGATTGAATCCATTGCAGGGGAAGTGGAGCGTCTGGCCTCTGAGGGTGTAGTAGAGGTAAACCTCGTTGCACAGGATTCTACTGCCTATGGTCGGGATTTAAGAGAACCCAATGCACTGGCAAGACTTCTCAAACGGCTTGTGATGATCAAAGACATAAAATGGATACGCCTCCTTTATACATATCCGGGTTCTTTTACAAATGAGTTGATTGATGTAATGGCAGGGGAAGAGAAGGTCTGTAATTATATAGATATGCCTGTTCAACACATTAATGATGAGATACTAAAACGGATGCACAGGGGGCATACGAGGGACAGCATTTACAGGACAATAGAATCTTTAAGAAAAAAGATTCCTGATGTTGCTCTGAGGACATCCCTTATTGTTGGTTTTCCAGGGGAGACTGATAAACAGTTCAATGAACTGCAGGAGTTTGTTAAGGATGTGGAGTTTGAACGGCTTGGTGTGTTTACCTATTCAAACGAAGAGGGTACAGAGGCATATTCCTTTGCTGATCAGATAAAGGAAAAAGACATGAAGAAGAGAAGGGATATAATTATGAAGATTCAGCAGAAAATATCCCTTGATAAAAATCAGAGACTCATTGGTACAAGGCAGACAGTTTTGATAGACGGTCCATCACAGGATGCCCCGTATCTAATTGAAGGCAGGACATACGCACACGCCCCTGAGGTAGATGGAGTTGTCTACATAACAGATACTGCGGATCAGTCGCCTGTTCAGGGAGAGATGGTTTTAGTTGAGATTACGGGAGCACATCCTTATGATT
>JAHFER010000013.1 GCA_023248365.1 Nitrospirota bacterium | reverse complement strand
CCTTATTGTATAAATCCTCTGCACTAACATGACCGCCTGTCCTTATAAAAGTTTCAAGGATAAGTTCCCTCTGACGGGTATGCTTCATATTATGACGGGCGATATGCTCCCTGAGGATCTCCTTTTCCCGCATTTATTTACTGTCCCCGGCAACATCACTGGCGCATCTGAAACCGAGGTCTTCAAATTTGGCTGCCGGAGGAACAGGGAATCTGTATGTTGTCCTCAGGTAGATATTTAAAGAGTAATGCCCAAGCCCTCCCCAGCTTCCACCTCGTACTGTCATAAAATTCTTTCCGTAGTCCTCATCATCAAATTTATTTCCTTCATACTTTTCATACCAGCTCGCGGTCCATTCATAGGCATTTCCTGACATGTGGTGTAATCCGTACGGGCTCTTACCAGCATCTAAACTTGTAACATCCATAGGTCCCATGTGATTACCTGCGCCATTTACCTTAGCAGTATCAAACTCATTTCCCCACGGGAACTTTCTTCCGTCTGTGCCACGTGCGGCCTTTTCCCATTCTGCTTCAGTTGGAAGCCTCTTACCCTCCCACTTACAGAATGCCTTTGCATCAAACCATGTTACACCGACAACAGGTAAGTTCTCCACTTTAGACAAGTCTATGGTGTTGAAATAATCAGGGGCTTCGTGTTTTGTTGCATCCACAAACTGCTTGTACTTTTTGATAGAGAGCTCGTACTTATCAATAAAGAACGAGTTTAAGCTGATCTTTCTCTCAGGGCCTTCATTGGCAAACCAGGGTTTCTTGTTCCCGTATTGCAGTGACTTTGCCTCAGTATCTACATCATTACTCCCCATTATAAATTCACCCTTTGGGACATATGCCATGTCTTTGGGCGGCTGTGGTGAACAGCCGGTAAATATAAAAGTGACTATCAATAATACAATCATCCACATAAAAAACTATCTCCTTTCAATAAAAAAACAATCAAACCACAGAGACACAGAGGCACAGAGTAAAGTTCAAAAATATATTTTTAATGGTTGACTTTACTCTGTGTCTCTGTGGTTAATTTTCATCTATTTGTCCGCATCTTTTGCACATCTAAAGCCGAAGTTGTTGTTAGTTGTATTGGGATTGAAAAATATTCTGTTGTAAGTTGGGGAGCTTATCCCGCATTTATAATAAGTGCAATCGTACCAGGAACCGCCTCTTACAACCTTATACTTTTCCCCGTAGTTCTCATCGGGATGAGTATTCCCGGGATATGGTTTAAACCAGTCAAATGTCCACTCAAATACATTTCCTGCCATATCATAAAGTCCATAAGGGCTTTTACCATTTTCAAAACTTCCCACAGGCATTGTGTCACCCTTTCCCAACTGGGGCATGTTTCCTTTTTTAGCATCAAACTTATTTCCCCATGGGAAGGTTCTTCCATCTGTGCCGCGTGCGGCCTTTTCCCACTCGGCTTCGGTGGGAAGCCTTTTACCATCCCACTTGCAGAAGTCGTTTCCATCAAACCAGCTTACAAATACAACAGGATGATTTTCCCGGCCTTTTGGTATTTTCCCATTATCCCAATCGGCAGGCGGCTCGCGTTTGGTTGCGGTTACAAATTTTTTGTACTGTTTATTTGTAACCTCGTATTTATCCATATAAAAGGCATTGAGAGACACCTTGTGCTCAGGCTGGCACTTGGGCCACCAATCATTTGAACCCATTGTGAATTCCCCCGCTGGTATCAACATCATATTGGCGTGGGATACTTTCTCAAATCCCCCCTTGCCCCCCTTTTCTAAAGGGGGGAGATGTTTGTTCTCCCCCTTTGTTAAAGGGGAGAGATAGTCGTTTCCCCCCTTTGTTAAAGGGGGGGTGGGGGGATTTTGCTCAGCGGATGCAATAATAGTTTTATCAAATTTAGAGTCAATCGCAAGGTATTTATCGCTGAATCCTGAATTGTGACATTGAAGGCATGAGGCATCACGGGTATAGTCAATTGAAGGTTTTGCCTCTCCATTATGGCAGTTGATACATTTGGGTTGTCCGGTTAAAGGATCATAGTCGTCTATGACAGAATGCGTCGTATGAGATTTCTCATTTCCTTCAGCAGGAAGAACAACAGATGGGGCTCGAGATATGATTAGAAATAATATTGTTAATATGAAAAATGGTTTTATTATTAATTTGTGTATTTTGTGCATCCGAAAATCCCCGAACTATCATTCCCGTGAAAACCGGAATCTATAGTGTCGCCTATGCTCTGGATTCCCAATTTCGTGGGAATGACAGTGCTTATCTATTTTACTTCTGTACCGCCCGGCCTTTCTCAGCTAAATACCTAATGTAGGCCAGAACGTCCCTTATCTCATCCTCTTTCATGATAAGATCCCACTGCGGCATTTGCAGGGAATCCCCGCCTATTTTTCTATGTATACCCCTTGAGATAGATTGGAAAAGGGCTTCATCACTCTTTTTCATCCTCTCCACATCACCAACAAAATCTACAGGCTTAAGAGGAAGCCCGATGCCAATTGCCCCGTCTCCTCTCCCTTCCTTACCATGACAGTAAAAGCAGTATTTATTATATAGCTTTTCCCCCACAACAAGATCGGGCTTTCTTGTGACGGATTTGTTTGATTGTTTTTGATTATTACCCGAGCTGCATGCAGAAGTGATAATAAGGATTATAAAAATGTAAAAAAAGACTGTATAATGTTTCATCTATTTTATATACCTGAATACCTGAACTCTTTCATTATATGTATCTGCAACAAATATATAGCCCTCACTGTCAATGTACAGGCCGTTTGGCAGCCAGAGCCCTTCCTTGCCGCTTCCGTGTGTCCCGAAATTCAGGAGAAGTTCTCCTGTACGATTAAATATCTGGACAGTGTCATAAAGATTATCAACTACGTAAATGTGTCCTTCATTGTCTACTCCTATACCCTTAGGTTTAGAAAAGGTTCCTATGGTATTTCCTATTTTCCCGATTGTTGTAATAAATTTTCCATCAGGATTAACAACCTGAACTCGGAAGTTCAGAGAATCTGTTATGTATAAATCTCCTTTTGAATCTATTGCTATATGTGTTGGAAAGTTAAATTCTCCGTTGTCTTTTCCCCTCCCGCCAAATGACGCAAGGCGCTGGTTCTTCAGGTCATATACCCATATTTTTTGGTTAATTACATCGGTTATATACAGCCTTTTTCTTGATATATCCAGCGCAAGCCCCGCGGGCCTCCCGAATTCCCCATTTATTCCAATTGAATAAATAAATTTTCCTGCCTTGTCAAAGACAAAGACCTTTTTAAGTACAGAGTCTGAGACATATAGGTTTTCCTCTTTGTCTAATGCTACCCCTATAGGTGAAAGTAGCCTTGCCGGCACAGACTCGTTTTCAAGTTTGAATAACTGCCTGTATTTTTTGTTATTGAAATCAAATACATGTACTACCTGCAAACCTGTATCAGCAATATAAACAGTACCGTTTCCGTTAGACACAACCCCGGAGGGCCTTAATATCTTTGGTTCAGGTTCTTTTCCAGTAACGAACTCTAAGACCTTCCTGAAAAATGATTTTTTAACCCCCATGTCCCTGAGTTTTTCAATAGTCATTACATAAGTTATCCTGGGCGGGTCAGGTGGCAGCGGCCATGCAACCTTATCTTTACCCGATGGCTCAGGGAAAGAAAAGCCAAACAGGACAAACAAAGTTAAGCTTGTTATACATATTAGTGTGATGCTAACTTTACTTTTCATTTAACAGTCCTTTAGGTTTGTTTTTGCTGATACTTGTTCACTGCTTACTGTTAGTTAGAACGGTCTGCTTGCCTTCACAAAATACGATTGGATATTATACACGGATTCGGGATATTTTGTATAGTCCTCACGGAATTCAAAATTGATGGTGATTTTACCTATAATATAATTAAAGGTTGTTGTCAGGGTAATCTTGTCTCTATCGGTGTACCGCAGTTCTTCCCTCTCTCCATGGATGAGAAGATTCATCCAGAGCCGTCTTGTGAAATATCTCTGATGGATTGCTTCTGCAAAATACAACTGGGAATCCTGGGAATTTGTTGAACCTGGAAAGCTTGAAAATTTGTAACCTGCAGCAAAGCCTGTGCCTGCCATTAAATTGTATTCAGCCCTGCTATCAAAAACAAAGGTATCTCCATACCTGACGATATTAGAATAACTGGCTGATGCCTGCAGTTGAAGTCTCGGTGTGTAATTACTCCTTACCTCAAAATGCAGGGTTTGCTCCTGCCTGTCTTCGCCTTTTACAATATAATCGTTTCTCAAAAGGAATGTATAAGATGTTAAAATCTGGGTTGTTCCAAGGGTCCTGGAGGCTAACCCTAAAGATGCAATTTGAGTTACTATACCCCCTTCTGCCTCTGCCTGATTTGAAAAGACATAACTTACGTCTGTTGAATAGTTTGTATTCAGGTTAAACATATCAAGGAGCTTGAAATAGTTCACACCAACTAATGCCCCGGCCCTGTCTAATCTGCTTTCTGCCTGGCCTGTTACGTCAATGTGGTTTAATACCAGGTTTGTTGTAATAGATAATCCATAAAAGGGGCGATGGTTAATGCCGCCTGCGAAACGGTATTCATTTGTATCACTTTGTATGGAATGTGTTGATGAATAGAGTAGGTCAGTTCTGTAGTCAGTCTTTCCTATAGGGTTATAGTTCATATTGTATGTGACTGTATCTCTTTCTGTCTCCCCACTCTGGGTTTTACGGAATGTGTAGTCAACTGCCTGCGTAAATCTCGATTCAGTCTGATGGAGTAAACTTAATTCTCCTGTTGTCTCTGCTGTTGTAGTAACGCCTGGTGTATAGAAGCTTCCTTGTGGGAAATATGTTGCATTTCCAGAGAGGAACAGGGTAGGGGAAAGCCTGCTTTCTCCTCGTATACTGTATGAATGAACGTTGCTGGTTGTGTTCTGTCCTAATTTGTTATCTGTTACAAGGGAATCTGTGAACTGGTAGTTGGCTGCTACAAAACCGCTGTTTAAATTCTGAGTAAGCCCTATAGTTGCTATTCTGATTCTTGTATTTCTTGAATTGTCAGGGTCATTGAATTCCGACCCTATCTGAAGCATGGTAGCCCTGAGAAATGTTTTTGTTCTTAGAGTTGTAGACCAGCCAATACTATAAGTGTCATAAATTAACTCTCCGCCGTTGTCTGTCCCGATAACGTTTCTCTGTGCAAAAAGATTAATTGGTGTTAGCGTTGGAATCAGACTCATTTGAAGACTGTATGTAAGTGTATTACGGTTTACTTTTGTGGATTCTCCTGCAGATGGATTATTTTTATAAGTAGAATCTGTAAGGCCAATACTTGCTGAGTAAGAAGACAGGTTTGGAGAAAGGATAATGCCTGAACCGCTTACAATATATCTCTGCGTTAAACTGGATGTATTACCTTCCGCTGTTTCTTTGCCTGTAGTTTTATTGGAAGTAATTGTGGAATAGTAGTCAACAGCGATTAAACCGTTTAGGTTCAATCCCTGAGGATACCCCTTATCAGGTAAAAATAATGCAACGAAGAGAAATCCAAAGATGAGATATAATTTTATATCGGCGTTTATGTTTCTGAGGTGCAACCACCCCTCTCCCTTCATTTTCTCTATTTGTCATCCTGAACCATGCCCTGAATTTATTTCAGTATCCGATTCTTTTATTAAAAGTAAAATAGGGCAGGGAACCTTTTTCCCCTACCCCAATCTATATAAAGTAGAAAATTCCTTTCTATAGACAGTGGTGGCAGGATAATCTTCCCGCCACCGAACAATAACATCTTTTAACCGTTCACAAAAAAACTTTACTTCTGATGGCAGCTTAGACATAACAGACTGCCTGCGTTTCTGTCAGCATTCAGTGTACTGGCTCCAATAGCAGTTTCCTCAGCGGTTCCAACAAATGATGGATATCTGAGAAAACGCGTGCTTGTGGCCTCATGTGGGTTATGGCATGATGCGCACTCTATGTAAGCCTTTCCATCTCCTGCTGTAGGATATGCCCTTATCCTGTCTCTCTTATCTGTAGGTAATGTAGATGCAGCCGTTCTATATAACGGACTTATGTGTCCGGCAGTCAAAGCTGCGCCATCAATATTTGCAAGGATTTGAGCAAACTGAGGGTCAGTGGCTGGAATTTCCATAGATATAGGATGATCATTTGAGAGGTTTGTTCCCAGGTTAGGGAACGGCTCTGCACCTGTACCTGTTGGTGGTCTCTCGCCTTCCTTAAATGAACCGTCAGCGTCCACAAATGCACCGGCAAAGGTCAACCCAGCCCGGACATTACCATTAGTAATGTTAGCGCCTATATAACCACCTGAGCCCGGTTTGTTTATAAGTGCGTCAAATGCTACGGTTCCGTCATGGCAGCTTAGGCACGCCACTGACACTCCTTTTGGAGTACCTGGTGTTGTACCGGCAGCATCAAAGTTTGGACTGGTATAAACCGTGTATGTAGCTGTGGAGAGACTACGGTTCCATATAGGAGCTGCCCCACCTGCAACATCCGACCTGCCGCCGTGCGGCGTATGACAGTATATGCAAACCTCTGTTGTCCCGGTTGCCAGGATGTTTGGATTCGTTGCCAGATTGTGCTTAGAACTTCTTACATCCTCTGCAGCATGTGAGGTAATGTATGTTCCAAGAGCCAAGCCGGCAGCAACTAAGGCTATTACTATCTTTGAATACTTCATTTTCTTTTCACCCCCTTTCTTTGTAAACTTATTTTTTGATCTAAGTGTGATTTTCATTGTTCACCTCCTCATTATTTTTTTTCATCTTCATCCCCGCCTAAAAACTTATACACATTTACCCGTCTGTTATACTGGTCTGCTACGTAAATGTTGTTATCTTTGTCTATTGCCACACCCGCTGGCAACCAGAATTGACCTGGTTTGCTCCCCATTTCTCCAAAAAAGAGTAACAGCCTTCCTTCGTTATCAAATATCTGGACATTGTTAAAGGCTGCATCAACTACATATATATGTCCTTCGCTGTCTAATGCAATCCCTTTTGGTTTTGAAAATAGTCCAAGTCCTGTTCCGACTCCTCCGAATTTTTTTACAAACGTTCCGTCTTTATCAAATATCTGAACACGAAAATTAAAACTATCCATTACATAAATCATGCCATTTTTATCCACAGTTATATTCGTTGGAAAATTAAATTCACCATCACCGCTTCCTCGTTGCCCTATAACCTGGGCTGCATTTCCATTCATGTCAAATGTCTGCACATCGTGTTTTTTTGTATCAACCACATAAATACGTCCCAGGGTTTCATTTACTGCTATTCCTACAGGCTGGTCAAGAACACCCTCTTTTCCCATGGCCTTTACAAAATTTCCGTCCTTGTCATAAACGACCACCCTGTTCTGCGCAGAGTCAGTTACATATATGTTATCAGCAGAGTCTGTAGTAATGCCTAAGGGTTTTGCAAGAAGTCCCTGCCCTGTTTCACCTAATACCGTAACTTTATGTTTTTCCTTGTCAAATATTAAAACCTTACCCCATGAACTGTCTGCGACGAGCAGCCTTCCCTCATTGTCAGCATGCACTGCATATGGTTTGCCAAGCTCAGATATTGCATCTTTTCCTATAAGGAACTCTTTAAGCTTCCTGAAAAAAGTATGTTCTCTTATATCATCCTCAGATGTTATGGTATATAAGTATTTAATCCTTGGCTTTTCAGGAGGAAGCGGCCATATAAGCTCGGTTTCCATTTTTGGTGCTGCACAGCCAGCCACGAGGATTAACGCTATGAAAATAAATAATATCTGCTTCCAATATTTTGAAATTGCTCCAGCCTTTCCTTGGCATGACACGATTTATCTACCCTCCCGTAACTTCTTGTTTTTTACTCATAACACATTACTAATCACTCATTACTATTTTTGATGGCACGTTAAACACAAAGCGCTATATTTATTAGATGCCCTGAGAAACGGGTCTCTTCCCTCAGCATTTCTCTCATCCGGGTCATGTGGATTATGGCATGATGCACACTGTACTTTGTCTCCGGCAAATGTTTTTACACCATTTGGAAACTCCCTGCCCCCGTCTTTGGATGGGATAGTTGGTTGATTAAAGCCAGGGTCTGTTTCATATGTTGGAAATGATATGGAAAACGGATGGTCATTTGTAAGGTCAGTCTCAAGATATTTTAAGGTTGCATCATGTGCGCCTGACATTCCTCCATAAGCACCCGTGTTTCGGCTGTGGCATTTTCCACAAGCATTTCCACCTGCAGCAGACCGTCCAGGTTTCATTGCATAATGAACACCAGTATCAACTATCTCTCTTGATCTTGGTAGATTGAGAACAGCATCCACTGCGACCGTACCGTCATGACATGAGAGGCACGCAAGGGATATTCCATCAGGTCCAGTGGTCTTGGAGTCGAAGTTAGGGCTTGAATAGACCTGATAGCTTGTTGTGGGGTTTGGATTCGATTGGCGGTTCCATAGAGGTGCGGTAGAGTCTGCACTGTGAGGAGTGTGACAGTAAACGCAAACTTCTCCGTAGTCATTATATGCCGTACCCTGCATAGGACCGGTATCACTGCCAAAGGCCCTCTGATTCAGGCATCCGAGATCGTGTTTTGAACAGACCATTGAATTACCCATAGCAGAGATAGTAGCTAATGTTATGATCCCTGCGGTTATAATTAGTATCCATAATTTTTTCATAGGTTTCAAACCTACTTGCATTATTAATGAAAAATGCAACATTTATGCCATGTTAGATGAGTTAGACAGAAATACCCCATCCCCTTTCCAACCCGCCCCTTGAAGGTGAGAAGGTACTTTAATCTATCAACATTTTATTCATTGTCGAACCTTGATACATGATTTTGATGGTATTTGTCAAGGTATATTTTAAGGACAGCAAGCAGTAAACAGTAAACAGTTAGCAGAAAGCGGCATGGAAGACAGACTATAGACCTTAAACTATAGTTTTATGATTTGTCTGTGTAAAAAGTATACAGTAAAGAAAAGTGCTTTTGAAAGGTGAAATATCTTATTGATTTTATGAAGGAAAACTAATGTGTATCTTTACTACGATCTTTATTTTTTCTTTTCATTCTTTTCAAGGCCATATTTTAATACTTTTAGAATCAAATTTTTTCTGCTTATATCAAGTTCTCTTGCAAGTTTGCTCTTATTAAAGTTGGTTCTTTCAAGTCCTTCCCTGAGAACATCCCTCTCTACGTTTTCAATAATAGACTTGAGGGAACCTGAAGATTTGGGTTTTTTTATAAAAGATTTTTTCTCTACCTCTTCAATTATGTTTGTTGAAATGAGTTTTTTAGTAATTAAAGTATCGAAACCAGCCAGAAGGGTTGTTCTTTTTATTTCGTTTTGAAGTTCCCTTATATTTCCGGGCCAACCATAATTTAAGAAATATTCAGTTACTTCATCGGATAGCTCTTTAAGAGGGATATTACGTTCTGTGCAGAATTTTGTCAGAAAATAGTTACATAGAATAGGTATGTCTTCTGCCCTTTCTCTAAGAGGGGGTAAATGTATCTTTATTTCATTCAAACGATAATAAAGGTCTTCCCTGAATGTCCCTTTTTCAACCATCTTCTTAAGGTCTTTATTTGTGGCAGCAACAACTCTTACGTCTACATTTATGAATTTTGTTCCTCCAACACGCTTAAATACCCCGTCCTGTAAGACACGAAGCATCTTTGTCTGAAGGGCCGGGCTTGTATCACCTATTTCATCAAGAAGGAAGGTACCTCCATCAGCAAGTTCAAAAAGTCCCTTTTTTTGGATAACTGCACCAGTGAAAGCCCCTTTTTCATGGCCGAATAACTCAGATTCAAGCAGATTTTCACTGAAGGCGCTGCAGTTCTCTGCTATAAATGCCTTATCTTTTCTGGGACTGTTATAGTGGACTATCCGTGCAATCAGTTCTTTTCCAGTTCCGCTTTCTCCCAATATCAGGACGGTACTATCACTCGGTATGATTTTCTCAAGTGTCCCAAAGATCTTTAAAAGAGGGGGACTTTTACCTACAACACTGGAGAAGTCAAAGTTCTTCTGAATCTCAGGATAAGAGTGCTGCGCTTCAACTTTGGAGATTTCCCTTTGGTAACTCACCATTTCTTCGACCATGGTTTCAAGGAGTCCCTTGAATACTTCAAGTTTTTCCTGGGTTATTATTGGTACATTTTGGAATCTTTCTTCATACTCTTTCAGGTCAATATTAAATGCTGATGCATGTGCCCTTAATTCCTGGGACTCCTTATCAGTTGGTTTATGATCAAATACGCCAACGGCCATAACAAATCCAAGGCAGTTATCATTGTTTATAATTGGAACTACCAGGACTGTAAGGCCTGCAGGGCATTTTTCTATTAATGAGCGTTTTGAATCTTTTGCTTCCTGAGCGAGTTTTTTTATACACAGGTCAGCTTCATGTTTTGCCTGCGGGTTTTGTTCGATAAGACCACATAAGGTATTTTCTGACTTGTAGATGCTCTTTATCTCCTGGGCATGGCTATTGAAATAGCGGATATTAAATCCCCAGTTGTTGCAAACTTCAACAAGTTTTTTGCTTATTCTAAGACCTAAGACCTTCTCACAGAATAGCTCCATTCGGCGGAATAGCTCCTTTTATATATTCATTTGGGTAGTTAAAACCTTTGTATAATACGCTATTATGTTTTGTCTTGTCAATAACTGTGTTTTTTTGTGTCGGTTTTTTTTGTGAGGTGATCAATGTGAAGGTTTTTTTGGGGACAGATTGCCTGTGCAGTGGCAATCTGTTGCTATGCAGGACCTTCCAATGGGTAGTTAGGAGGTAAGAAATCGGATTTGTGTGTGGTCTTATTATACACCTGATCCATTAATCTACGGCTCTTTTCAGTTGATGAGAGTTGTATGCCTATCGTGTTCATGTCACTGTTTCTCCCAAACCTGACTGGTAACCCATCTAATTCAAGAGAACCTAAAAAGGGGAGTTTCATCATTATATTAATTTCTTTTATCGAGTGAGGTTCGGCACCGAGATTGTCTAAATATCCGACAAGCGCCCCTTCTTCGCTTATATTTAATAACACTCCCCGATGTCCATTGTTATTTATCAGGATTTCAATGGGCATATTTGTAGTAATTCTGTTATGTTTCCTCCTTTCGTTAAATGAGCTATTCTCTGCGATTGTATTCCCCAATGCCTCATCCTCGGTATGAAAAATGGGAATTAAAGAGGCAGAATGACTTTGTTCTAATATCTCTCTGCAGGCGCTACCCAAATTAATTATTTTGATGGACAGGCCGTCTTTTATCAAAGCTGTTATGGCCATGATTCCAAGGGAATCAATTGATGTAACATCTTCGAAATTCAATATGATACTTGATATACCGGATTCTCTCAGACGGTAAAGTTCATCTTTTATAAGAAGTGCCCTACTGCCAATGATTTTACCGTTTAAATCAAGGAGTGATATTTCTCCTCTTTTGCGAATTGAAAAGGATGATTGCTCATTCATCATAATTTTTTGCAGCTATTTAATGCTGCTATCCCTCATATGAGTGTTATTAATAACCGTTAGAACTTAGAAAGCTTCAATATTAGTTAATAAAAGACTGCAATTTTTGTGCCCATAAATACGTAATTCTATGAGCTTCACAATACGTTTTATGGTAACTGGGTGAGAGATTCAAAGATGATATATTTTTATACAGAAATATAACGTAATTATAAAATATAGACTAATTATCACATTTGTCAAGTTATATTAATGTCTCTTTGTTGAAATGGTGCCGGGGGGGGGATTTGAACCCCCACGAACCTTGCGGTCCTCGGGATTTTAAGTCCCGTGTGTCTACCAATTCCACCACCCCGGCATTAATCAAAAAAATAAATCATATGTACGGTTTGACAAATTAACCGTAGGCTACGGTTTTAACATATCCTGTTTTTGTCTGTCAATCAGATAAATTTGTTTTATATTATTTTTGATGTTAAACTAACGCAAAATGACGTTACGCTTTCCTGCCATAATGCTTGTTCCAGTATTTTTATTATTATTGAATTATAGCTCTGTTACCTACGGTTATGGCCAACCTCAGATTGCAGAAGAAGAAACGACTGCTCTTAACAATCTTAAAACTATTTTAGGGCAGGATGCAGGTGTATCCAATTATAAAAAATCAGGTGTTGATTTGCCTCTTAGAGAAGATGCTACTTTAACTATTATGGATATTAGAAGAAAGTGGGATAAGTGGAGCATTGAATTCAGAAAAGCCGCAGGGGCTAATTTCCTAGTGAAGTCTTCTGAGAAGGTACCTTTATCTTTACCGCGATATGCAACTCTGTCTGCAAAGAAGGCAATAAGGGACGGACACCTGCTTCCCAATTGGGTTGAAACAGAGAATTTCAGTATTGAGTGGGGGAACAATTTAAAGGGTGCAGATTCAGGAATAGCTTATGATAATATTGTGAACTGTTCCATGAAATTAGCAGGGAAGCCGTGTACGGGCATACCTGATGTAGTAGAGAAATGGGCCTCTTACTTTGAAGCGGTATGGGCAACAGAAATAACGGGTAAAGGGTATATAGAGCCAACAGGGTCTGGTTCTTTTTTATATGATGTTTATATAGCCAATACTCAGGATGAGATAACAGGAAATGATGATGATAAGACTCCGACGCTGGGACATAATTTCCTTGGACTGACGACCACATACTGTGACAGTCAGAATATATGTAAAAGTGAGCTGCCGGATTCGCCTTCTTATATACTTGTTAATAGCTATTTCAACGATTCTAATACTATGAAAATTACCGCTGCCCATGAATTTTTTCATGCTATACAGTTTAGTTATCCCTCCATTAATAACTGGTTTTTAGCAGAGAATCACTGGTGGCTTGAGTCTACTGCAACATGGATGGAGGAAGTGGTATACAATGAAGTAAATGAATACTACCCCAGGGTCAGGAATTGGCTAAGGGCTCCCTGGGTTTCCATTCAAGATTCAGGTTCTAAATATTCTGATCATGAATATGGTGATGTACTGTTTGTACTTTTTATGACAGATGTTTACTTAGGCGGTGATAATAAGTTCGTTAAAGATGTTTGGGAAAGTTCAGAAGGGGGATTAAAGGCCATAGACAGTGTTCTTGCCAATTTTTATAATAAGGGGAATTTTGAATCTGCATTTAAGGATTTTGTTTCCTTAAACGCCCTCACGGCATCAGGGTATCCTGACAAGGGATATAAGGAAGGTTTACAGTTTGGAAGTGTGGCTGTTTCCAGGATGCACAACAAATATCCTGTTTCATTTTCTGAAGTAAGTGGTGAAAGCGCACCTCATGAATTAGGGTCTAACTATATACATTTTCTTCCGGAAGACAACAATGAGAATCAGTTGACAATCGCATTTAACGGTTCAACTGGAAATAATTGGGCGGCTATGGTTGTAAAAATACGCAGCGATGGCTCTGGTTATGAACATGATGAGGTGGGGCTTAATTCGATAAGTAAATACGGATGTTATACTGTAGACGGATTTGGTTCAACCTATAGTGAGGTATTTTTAATACCTGTGGTTTTAATAGACCCGGAAAATTACGGTTCTTCCTCATATTATTACAAGGCATCACTAAACAGTGTTTGTGATGCAACTACTGATGTATACCTGCCAACATCTGCATCTTCTGATACTCAAACTGATACGACAACAGTTAAAACGAAAAGCGATAAGAGGTGTTTTATTGCAACTGCTGCATTTGGTTCACCAGATTCTCCTTTTGTTAAGATTCTTAGGAAGTTCAGAGATGAATACCTGATTCCTTACAGTTTTGGGAGAAGATTTGTAAGTATGTATTACAACGTAAGCCCTTCTATTGCTGTTTTTCTGGAACAACATCCTCCGGCGCCATTTATTGTACGGGTAATCCTTTTTCCTGCTATAGGAGCAGCATTCATATTATTAAAAACTACATTATTTGAAAAGATAATTTTATTTGGGGTAATTTTATTTTTATTTATCAGGTACTGTAGTCTTTGTGCTATTTCCAAAGTACGAAAGTACACTGACAACTGACACTTACACTTTTTCCCTTGACAAACAATAAGTAAATAGATTATTTTAACCATTGCCTTAGTCATTAGTAATCCGTTTTAAGTAATGGATTTTCATTAAAGAACAGTATTTAACAGCCGAATAAATATAAAATAATCATCTCTGTTTTTGGATCATTCCAAAATTAATCGGCTTATAATCACATTAAATGCAACTGGAGGTTTAAGTTACCTGGTGCGTAAATTATTATATTTAACAACCTGCCTGATATTATTACTTATATTTTCTACAGAGGCCAATGCTCAAAAACATAAGGTAAAAAAAGGGGAGACCCTTTATGATATTGCAAAGGACCATGGCGTTTCTGTAAAAGACATTAAAAATACCAATAAGTTACATACTTCAAGAATACATCCCGGGGATGTTATAGCTCTTCCTGCAAATGTCAAAGGAAAACAAACCAGACTATCCAAAGCCAGGACTAAGAATTCAATAAAATCAAATGAATTAGCAGAGGTTAAGCCTAATCTTACTGAGCATACAGTTGAAAAAGGAGAGAATCTCTACAGGATTGCTTTAAAACTGGGTATCTCAGTGAGTGAAATCAAAAAGATAAATAAGTTATCCGGAAACTCCCTTAAAGTTGGGCAGAAGATCTATGTACCAGTTGTTGAAAATGAAGAAGAACTTCCTGATGTAACTGATGAATCTGCAACTGAAACAGATATCACTGCCATAAATAATGGAGAAGAATTTCAGAGTGAAGATTCTAATGTTTTAGGGCAAAATGATGTGAGTCCAGTGTTAGAAAATGATAAGGATAAGAATTGGCTTTCTTTGGTAGGTAAGGCTATGGATTATCTTGGAGTTCCATACAGATTTGGTGGCAGTAGTTTAAAAGGGATAGATTGTTCTGCCTTTGTTCAGACAGTTTACAGGTATTTTAGTATAGATCTTCCAAGAACGGCCAGGGAACAGTTCAAGGCGGGGGTTAAGATATCAAAGAAGGAACAACTCCAGATTGGCGATCTCATATTTTTCAGGACATATGCAAGGTTCCCGTCTCATGTTGGAATATATGTAGGAGAAGGAAAGATGATTCATGCATCTTCCCGCAATAAGAAGGTTACTATATCAAGTATAAATGAACCTTACTATGTAAGAAGATACATAGGGGCAGTACGGCTTCCTGAAAATCTTCCCAATGCCAATGCAGAAGACATTAAGTCCTTTGCCAATTAATTCCTCTTAAACAAGATCGCCTCGTAATAAGTGTGGTAAGCGGACGGCTTCGTAAAAAGCTCCAGGTGCAAGGCGCGCAAATCCTGAGGAATGAGGCGTAGTTTGTTGCTACCGCTGCAATGACGAAGGATGCAGCGCAACGCCGCACGCCCAGAGGGCACCCGGCTTTTTGCGAAGCCGTCAAACAAAAAAAGGCTGCATCCATTTACAGGATGCAGCCAGGGAACACATACCTCCCAGATTTTTACCGTGTTACTATTGCAATACGGTAAGAGGTATAAAGATTCATTGCCGACCTTAGGTCTCTCATGGAGTCCTTTAAACTCTTGATACCAGACTTGATGTCAGAGACGTATATCGCCTGTTTAAAATTATCCAGAGAGTTAAAGAAGTTTGCACCTGCCTTCTCATAATCTAATTTTATCCCCTCTTGCCCGGTAAATTCTACTTTTATATTTCTATCTACTTTTGTTAATTCATAAATTCTGAACATAAGATAATCGTAAACTATTGCCACATCTCCATCTGTGGTGAAATCAGTATCTTTTGTAATTTCACCGTTGAGGATTTTTTTGTCAATTATTGATTCAAGCTCAAAAAGTGTTACTTCTAAGCCGCTTACTACTCTTTGTTGCTGTAAAGAAAGGTTATTTTCTTCTGGAAGGATTGTGTTCCATGCAATCTTCTCGCCCTCGGCTGCAAAGGAAATTGCAGAGAAAAGGGTTAAGATCGCTATTAAAAATATAATCAGCCTTGGCCTATTTATGTGATTTCCTACTAACATTGTACATCCCCCTCTAACTACCAAACGATTTATATATTCTTCATCACCTGCCTTTCTTTGCTTTTAATGATTTGTCCTTCTAAT
>JAHFER010000175.1 GCA_023248365.1 Nitrospirota bacterium | reverse complement strand
GCTATGCAACAATAGCGCTGGTTACAGATTATGACTGCTGGCATCACGAGGAGGCGGACGTTACAACAGATGCCATCATAGAGATATTGAGCCTGAATGTTGAGACCTCAAAAAAGATAATAAAATAGTCAGTAGGCGAAATATCAGAAAACAGGAATTGTATATGTTCTAATGCAATGGAAAATGCTATTATTACATCCCGTGAAAGTATTTTGCCTGAGGCTAAGGAGAGGTTGAAGGCGATTGTTGGGAAATATATAAAATAAAGGAGGGTTACATGAGTTTGCTTGTAGTCGGTTCAGTTGCATTTGACAGTGTTAAAACGCCGTTTGGAGAGGTTGATGAAATCCTTGGCGGGTCTGCCACTTACTTCTCAACAGCGGCGAGCTATTTTACAGATGTGAATCTTGTTGCAGTTGTGGGAGAGGATTTTCCTGCACAGCATGTTAATTTCCTAAAGAGCCGGGGGGTTAATACAGAAGGGCTTGAGAGACAGCCTGGTAAGACATTCAGGTGGAAAGGTGAGTATGGTTATCAATTAAATGAGGCCAACACACTTGAGACACATCTGAATGTCTTCGAGACCTTTAAACCTGCGATACCCGCATCTTATAAAGATTCCGATGGGGTATTTCTCGCAAATATTGATCCTGCATTACAGCTTGATGTGCTTAAACAGGTAAATTCTCCAAAGATTATTGCCTGTGACACAATGAACTTCTGGATTTCAGGAAAAAGAGAGGCATTGATAAATACACTAAAGCATGTTGATATATTGATAATTAATGACGGCGAGGCAAGACAGCTTGCAGAAGAATCAAATCTCGTTAAAGCGGCAAATGTTATACGTTCCTACGGTCCGAAGCATATTATCATTAAGAGGGGAGAGTATGGGGCGTTGATGTTTAACTCGCAGAGTATATTTGCAGCGCCTGCATATCCGCTTGAAAATGTCTTTGACCCAACAGGTGCAGGGGATAGTTTTGCAGGCGGATTTATGGGGTATCTGCTGAATACAAAGAATTTCAGTGAGACCAGTATGAGACAGGCTGTGATATTTGGTAGTGTCATGGCATCTTTTGTGGTTGAGGATTTCAGCCTGAACAGGATGAAGGCCCTTGATTATAAGGAGATAAAGCAGAGATACATGGAGTTTAAGCAACTGACTCACTTTGAGGAGCCAGGGGAAATATTTAAACAGTAAACAGAAGAAGTAAGAAATCAGAGGGAATACGGACATGAGGATTATCAGGTTAATTACAATAACAGTACTATTTTCCTTTCTTATTACCTCCTGCGGAATTACTCAGTCGCGGGTAAAAAAGGAGCGGGAGGCGGATGGATATTATCAAATGGGAAGGGCATATCTCAATGAGAATAATCTCCAGATGGCCTATGTTGAATTTCAAAAGGCTATAGAGTCTAACCCGAATGATAAGTTATATTATTACGCTATAGGTTATATTTACGTGGGGCTTGGAAAACTTCAGGATGCCGCTAATGCATATAAGAAGGCTATAAAGATAGACCCGAAATATGGAGAGGCTTATAATAGTCTCGGCGCTGTTTACGGGAAGATGGAGAGATGGGATGAAGCTATAGCTGAATACAAAAAGGCATTAAATTTTCCTGAGTATGAAACACCTCAATTGGCACATTATAACCTCGGTTATGCATATTATAACAAGGGAGATTATAAAACCTCCATTTCAGAATTTAAAGAAGCTGTAAGACTTCAGCCTGATATGGCGATGTCTCAGTTATGGCTTGGCAATGCATATGTGAAATCAGGAATGACAGAAGATGCCATAGTATCATTTGAAGAGGCAAAAAAACTCGATTCCACAAATGTAGATGTTATCTATAACCTGGGTCTTGCTTATTTCAAACAAGGAAAAAGGGCAGAGGCGTTGGATGCGTTTAAAAAAGTTATAGAATTATCACCAAAGAGTGAAGCGGCTGCTGATTCTATAAAATATATTGATTTATTGAAAAAATGAGCAATAAAACAATATTCCCCTTTGCGGAGACAGAGGTGAAGACAGAGAACAAAAGGGATAACGAGACAGTAGGTGAATACCTGAAAAGGGTACGCCAGAGCTGCGGCCACACCCTGGAAGAGGTTGCACAGGTTACTAAGATAAACCTCCGTTACCTTGAAGCGATAGAAAATGATGAACTTGCAAAGCTTCCCGGAGAAACCTTTTTACAGGGTTTTCTGAGATTGTACGCGAGATTCCTTTGTATAGATGAGAATGAGATTATTGGTAAATTAAAGGATATAAAACGTCCGGGGCCGCATTCTTTAAACGTCTTTTCAATTGAAGAGTACAAAAAGGACAACAGGAAAGGACTTCAGCTTTCACCTGATAATTTAAAGACGATTTTAATATCTGCCGGCGGATTAATTGCTATATTACTGCTGGTCTTTATCTTTAGCAGTGGAAGAAAATCACCAACAGTGCAGAGTTCAAAAAATGTTTATTTGAAAAGTCCGGCTCCAGTTGAAGTGAAATCTATGAACTCTGTTGCAGTCACTTCACAGCCTGTAATCTTGAAAGTGTCCGCAAAAGAGCTGACATGGATTCAGGTAGACATTGATGGGAAGGACCGTAAGGAGATGCTTATGAAGCCAGGTGAAGAGAGTTCATGGAAGGGTGATAATAAGATTACAATAGCCGTTGGAAATGCAGGCGGTGTTGATATGGAAGTAAACGGGAAGAAACAGGAACCATTGGGTAAGAGAGGCGGAGTAATTAGAGGGGTTGTTGTAACGAGCTCAGGAATATCTAAGTAATGGGTTATGAGTAATGTGTTATGTGTAATAAGTGATGGGTGATGAAAATAAATTTGAGTTCCCCCCTTTATAAAAGGGGGTGAGGGGGATTTGAAAGAATTTTTTGAATGAACTATAAAGAGAATAACTCAGTTCAGGATGCTGTAAAATATATAACTTCAATAAAGGCCATCTCACCTTTTGTAGGGATAATCTCAGGTTCCGGTTGGGATGTTTCAGGGATATTAGATATAAAAGATGAAATTCCTTATAAAGACATACCAGGTTTTCCGCGTCCTGCAATAGCGGGACATAAGGGGAGGTTTATATCAGGGAGATATAAAGGATTTGATGTAGTTGTTTTACAGGGACGGGTTCATTATTACGAAGGTTATGGCATTGAAGAGGTAACATTTCCGGTTGAGGTATTATCAGGGCTTGGCGTTAAATATTTGATAGTGACCAATTCAGCAGGCGGCATAAATCAAAATTTTAAATCCGGCGATATTATGGTCATCACTGACCATATTAACCTGATGGGTGTAAATCCTTTGAGAACTATTTCTGCAAGCGAAGGACGTACAAGATTTGTGGACATGTCAGATACTTACAACCAGGAATTAATTAATATAGCGCTTGGATCCGGAGGCAATACTGATATAGAAATACACTGTGGTACACTTGCCGCAATGCAGGGGCCGTCTTATGAAACTCCGGCAGAGGTAAGGATGCTCCGGACATTAGGAGCGGACGCAGTATGCATGTCCACAGTGCCGGAGGTGATAATGGCCAGATACCTCGGAGTAAAAGTGCTCGGCTTATCCATTATTACAAATCCTGCGGCCGGCATGACTAATGTCAGCCTGACACACGAAGAGGTTCTGAAAACCGCGGCTTTACATAGTAAAGACGCCGCAATGATTATAAGTAAAGTATTAGACAGTCTTGCGAATAAAAATGCCTCACACACGCCGGGGTAGCACAATGGTAGAGCAACGCATTCGTAATGCGTAGGTTGGGAGTTCAATTCTCCTCCCCGGCTTCAATTATTTACCCTTTTAATATCAAAAAAATACAGGCTTATCATTACCTAAGATAACTCTGATAATGATACAAGGGGATGGTTGATGAATGATAATCTTCATAGGAAAGATTCGCCGGAATAACTGATAGATTTATCGGCGTCAGCACAATGCGTTTTTGAAAACCTACGGAGATATCAGGAGTCGAATTGTTTTTGTCACTCATGCCGCAGGGCGGTGATAGGGTCCAGCCGTGCAGCTCTCCACGCCGGATAGAAGCCGAAGAAGACTCCGACAGCGATGGCGAATATCGGAGCGACGATGAGAGCTTCCAGAGGGATGGACATAGGCCATCCCAAAGTGTACCCTATGATGAAAGAGCCGGCTATGCCGACTAAGACACCTAAAATGCTGCCGAATACGCTCAATATTACGGCCTCGCCGAGAAACTGAATCTGTATGGCCCGTGTCTTTGCCCCCACCGCGAGGCGCAATCCAATTTCCCGCGTTCGTTCAGTCACTGACACCAGCATGACGTTCATGATACAGATCCCGCCGACAAGAAGTGAGATGGAGGCTACGCTGATAAGAAAGAGGGCAAGCGTCCGGTTCGCTGCGATCTGGGCTTTGATCACCTCTTCAGGTCGGCGGATGTTGAAATCATCTCCCTCGCCTGGTCGAATATGATGTCGTTCGCGTAGAAGTGCATTGATCTGGTCTATAGCGGGCTTAACTACATCAAGTGATAATGCCG
>JAHFER010000174.1 GCA_023248365.1 Nitrospirota bacterium | reverse complement strand
TCTCACTCCACGTATGTATCTTAATATTTTCATGCAGGGATGCCTCGACCATCTTGGGAGTAAGTATGCACTGCGAACAGTCCATTGTCGGGAAGGTCTCTGACAGCTTAGCCATGTTACCGCCTATTGATGGCTCTCTCTCAACAATAACGACCTCTTTTCCGCCGTCAGCAACATCAAGGGCTGCCTGTATACCTGCAACACCGCCGCCTATAACGAGGACCCTTTTCTTAATTGGTATCTTTATCTTTGTAAGGTTTTTATTCTTCTTCAGCCGCTCGATGGTCATCCTTGTCAGGTCAATACTCTTATGAGTGCCTTTTGCCTTTGTCTTGTCAGGATGCACCCAGGAACACTGCTCCCTGATGTTGGTCATCTCACATCTGAAGGGATTCAGTCCTGCTGATTCACATGCCTTTCTGAAGGTCTTCTCATGCATGTGCGGTGAACAGGCAGATACAATAACACCATCAAGCTTATGCTCTTTTACAATATTTTTTAGCATCTCCTGGCCGGGTGAAGAACACATGAACTTGTAATCACCTGTATATACGACGCCAGGGATCTGTGACATCTCCTCTGCCACTTTTGCAGTGTCAACAGTAGATGCTATGTTAGTTCCGCACTGGCAGACAAATACCCCTATTCTTGACATGCTATACTCCCTTTTCCTTTAACAAGGGTCTTATATCACACAACATATTTTCCAACCCCAGGGTGTTTTCATCCTGTCCCAGGGCCAGACCTAAGAGTTGTGTAAAGTATAAGACTGGTATCTCTCTGTTTAATGACCCGTCTTCTGCCATTTTTTGCTGACTCCCTTCAAGATTATACTGGCAAAGAGGGCAGGCGCTTACAATTATCTCAGCGCCTCTGTCTTTTGCAGAGCTGATTATATTACCTGAAAGTTTTGTAACAATCCCTTCATTATTCATTGCAAGGTGGGCGCCGCAGCACTCTATCTTGTTTGGAAAATCAACAGGTGTACACCCAAGCGCCTTTAAAAAGTCTTCAAATATGGCTGGTGACTCTGCATTATCAATTCCCACATCCGCCGGCCTCAGCAATGCACATCCATAATACGCGCCGGCCTTAATCCCCTTTAAAGGTCTTTTAACAGCAGCAGCTACCTTATCAAAACCGATCTTATCCTTCAGTACCTCAAGGTAGTGAATAACATTCAGGTCGCCGCTGTAATCTGAATCAATATGGTCATTAATAATGTTTCTTGTTTCAGTGTTATCGTTGATAACTTTGTTTGTGCGTTTGAGTACGTTGTAGCATACAGAGCAGAGGGTTGTTAAAGTGTCCCCTTCCTGTCTTGCGTTGTTCAGTACAGATGTTGGCCCAAGAAGGCCCATGATATTGTCAGGGGTGAGCGGGAATGTGGCGCCGCAGCAATTCCACTTATCGAGCTCTTTAAGCTCAAAGCCGAGCAAAACTGACGATTCCCTTGCTGAGGTATCAAACCCCTTTGCATAAGTATTTAAAGTACATCCTGGATAGTATGATATTTTCATGATTATTAAACCCCAAAAAAGTAATTAACCACAGAGGCGCTGAGACACAGAGAAAATCCAATATTTTGATTTCCTAATAAAGTCATAACTAATTGGTTTTACTGACATATTTATTTTCTTTATAAATTTTTAAAATCTCAGTGCCTCTGTGTCTCTGTGTTTATAGCTATGTTAAGCTACTAATTTCCTGAACCCGCAGATAATAGCCTGCTGTGGCGCCTCCTTTAAAAACTGGAAAGGCAGATCCTTTATATTATCATGGTCTTCGCCTTTACGCAGTGTCAACAGTCTCAATGCCTCTAATATATTTGCAGCGCTTACACTCTTGGGACACCTTTGATAACACTGAAGGCATCCTACACATATCCACATAGAGTTTGCATTCTTTACAGTCTCTTCCTGACCTAACTGGAGTAGCCTGATGATTTCCTGAGGGCCGTAATCCATTGCATATGAAACAGGGCATCCGCCGGTGCAGTTACCGCACTGATAACAGTTAGCAAGCTTTTCACCGCTGATCCGTTCAACAAGTTTTACAAATTCACTCTGGAGGTTTTCTTTTCCAATTCTTATCATCATAATATTGGCATTCTCCGGATACAAAAAAGGCCATACTGATACATTAACATTACTATGCTATTTTTCTTTTATGTTAATGCCCAGACGGCCGGCTTAATTATCTATTTTTCTTCCGTTCCCCGGTGGTTATCCACCTTGATTCCGTCAGTTACGAAAGATATTTTCGTATATTATGTATAATTGATAATAATATGGTTTTTCCGAAGTTGTCAAGAGATATTTTTTATTGTTTTTGACTTGTTATGAGGATATCAATACTTATTAATGAGCGCCATCCCAATTATTTTATCTATATCATGTAATGCCATTTATCAGACTCATCCGGCGTATCTCCGGCAGGGGGGCAGTGGGGGCAGAGGTCGTTACCAAGCATGGCGTGGGCTGCACGAACTGCGGACAGTGTGCTGGACCATGTTGCAGCGCTTTCGATAAAGATACGGTCTGGTCCAAACCATGATAATAGTCCGATGTTGCTTAATACCTTGAACATATCCTGCCTGACCCCGCACAGAAATACTGTGATACCGTTTTTCTCCATACGCTTCAAAAAGTTCTCAAGCAGGTCAAGGCAGACAGCGTCAGGGTTACGTACCCGCTTCAACCTCAGTACTACTATGCGAATACCATCTGCTGCACGATGTTCGATTCTCATCAGTGCCTTCTCCAAATTCTGTGCCGAGCCAAAGAACAGCTCACCCTCCAGATCAAATAGCAGCATCCTGGTACATGGCGGGTCATCATGCATCTTCTCCCTAATTACCCTTTCCGGCGTAATCGTCAACTCTGTGAGGTGCATCATAGCGGCACGGGGCACATAAAATACAAACGACAGGAACGTACCTATCATAACGCAGAATTCCACTGATACGGCAACTGCTGAAAAAGCTGTGGCTAAAACAATACCTGCATCAAAGCGTGTGGCCCGAATGTAGTACATCAGCTTCTTATAATCTACCATGCGCCATGCTGAAACTATCAGTATGCCTGCCAGGGATGCACGTGGAATATACATGGCAAGCGGTGCAAATAGTAAAACAAAACCCGCAACCGCTATGGCAGAAAACACACCTGACCACTGTGTTGCAGCGCCTGCATGGTGGTTAATAGAAGATCTTGTGAGTGAACCGGAGCCTGGAAAACAGTGGAAAAAACTTCCGGTAAGGTTCGCCAGTCCCTCGCTCAGGCACTGCTGGTTTATATCTAATTTCTGTCCTGTATCGCCTGCAATTGCCTTAGCCATTGCAATTGCCTCAAGCAGACCCAGAATAGCAATAGCAAGTGCGCTGCCTGAAAGCTGATGCACCTGGTTCCATTCAACTGTTGGTATGGAGAATGAGGGGAGTGCGCTCGGAACTTCACCGACAACTCCGACACCATGTTTCACAACAACGCCGTTTGTACTTATCTTCGCAAGGTTAAAAGCCCATACAATTGTTGCAGCTACAATAATCACAATCATGAATTCAGGTATTCTCAGGCGTATGCGTCTGCTAACCCATTGCAGGCACAGAATAAGAACTATAGTACCAATGCCAATCGCCAGTGTCCATCCATGAATCGGTCCGCCTTCTGTGATTGTCAGCCAGAATCGTTTGATAAAATGGTCTGCAGGCCCGCCCGCACCTGCGAGTCCAAGTAAGTTTTTCAACTGGTCAAGGACAAGCAGGACGGCTGCTCCGGCTGTAAATCCTACAATCACGGAATGCGATATGTACCTCGAAAGATCACCAAGCCGGAGCAGTGTAATGCCGCTTTGTATAAGTCCCACGAACATGGCAAGAAATACCGCTATTGCAACCTTTTCTCCTTCAGGAAATGGCGACAGGGCGCTAAGCAAGGCTATGGAGATAGCATTAGTAGGTCCATTAATGAGTTGTTTTGAAGAGTCAAACAGGGCGCCGACAGCAGTCATTACAATGGCAGTATAAAGGCCATACTTTACCGGCAGTCCTGCAATGGCTGCGTAAGCCATTGACTGAGGTATGGCAACAGCGGCAACAGTCAGTCCTGCAATAAGGTCACTGTAAAATGAGTGGAGTGAATATTTCCGTAATGAATTGAGTGCCGGAACAAGCCGGAACAATTTATGATATAAGAGTCGCTGGTTCAGCAGGCTCAACAGGCTGTTATCCTTATTTAATTATAATGTCAAATGTCAGACTGTGACACGACTAGTTTTATATCATCATGAGTTGGCAGTAAACGTACCAGTAGTTGCTTTATATAGTTATGCGCTTTGCTAAGGATGGTATGTATCTCCTCTACCAGTGATGTGAACTTTTCCATTGGGGACAGTGTCGCATCTTGATAACTGCGTTTTGTGGTCATGCTGCCTGTGTCTGAAATAGTGGAAAACGATCCACCCTGAGAATCCTGAACATACTTTATTGTAGTATAATCAACAGAGGCATCAACCCCACTTCTACCTGTAACATAAACATTACCAGATGAATCCAC
>JAHFER010000173.1 GCA_023248365.1 Nitrospirota bacterium | reverse complement strand
GAGAGACTGGATTTTAGGTGACATACTTCACTCAAGACCATATGTGGTGCACTATTCTACATCCAGGTCTGTAAGCTTTGTTGGCGCTAATGACGGCATGATGCATGCCTTTGAAGACAGTACGGGTGAGGAATTATGGGGATTCATTCCGCCTGACATGCTTCGAAATCTGAAAAATCTTACAAGCGGGACAATTCATCCTTTTTTTGTAGATTCATCCCCTAAATTATATATTAACGATGCAAATGGAAATGGCGTTATATCAGCGGCTGAAGGGGACAAAGTAATATTGGTTTTTGGAGAAAGAAGGGGAGGGAGTTCATATTATGCCCTTGATGTTACTGACCCTGATGCCCCTGTCTATTTGTGGAGAATTGGTGATGCAGTTGCGAGTCCGGCGATTGGTTCATTGTGGACCAGTACAGAGCTGGGGCAGAGCTGGTCTGAGCCTGAGATAGCAAGAGTGATAATTGGGGCTGATGTTAAGTATGTATTTTTTATTGGAGGCGGCTATGATACGTTGAATGAAGATGTTGTTCCGAGAACGACAACAGATCCTATGAAAGGCCGTGCAGTGTATGCTGTGGATGTGCTGACAGGGGCCAAACTATGGGAGTATTCTTACACTACCTCGGTTACAAGTGATGCAGGTGGCACAAAGCCTGATATGACGTATGCGATTCCAAGTTCTATCTCTGTTATAGATTCCAATGGCAATGGTTATGCAGACAGATTATACGTAGGAGATGTTGGAGGACAGATATGGAGATTTGATATTGGAAGTAATAATACCTCAAGCTGGACCGGGAAGATAATATTCAAGTCTAATCCTGGAGGAGATGCTTCAACAGGACGTAAGATCTTCTATCCTCCTGACTTTGTGCAGGAGATAGGGTATGATGTCCTCTATTTCGGTACAGGAGACAGGGAACATCCGAGGGGTACAAATGTTGTTGACAGATTATACGGAATAAAGGATAACAGTAATATTACAACAGCGTTGACAGAAGCCAGTCTGATTGATGTGACAGAAGACCGTCTGCAGGAAACGAGCAGTACAAGCGAGATAAGTACCCTGCTTGCAAATTTATCATCTGGCAGCGGTTTGTATATCAGGCTTAATCAAAATAGCGGGGAAAAGGTATTGTCTCCTGCTGCTATTTTTGCAAAAGTGGCATACTATACGACATTTTCTCCAAATCCGGATGAGAGTTTAGATCCCTGCCTTCCTAACAGGGGAACGGCAAGGGTGTATGCACTCAATTATCTTACCTTTGAGGCAGTCTTTAATTACAATACAGCCAATGACTCCGGCTACTCAACAGAAACTAATACGAGGGCACTGGGGAAAGAGGGTCAGATACTCAAACGGAGTGACAGATTTAAGGCGATAGGGAGCGGTATACCTTCAGGCGTAGTAGTTATTATCAGTCAGGCAGGTGAGTCTGCTTTAATTGGTGTAGGCGGAGGCTTAGATATCCCGCCTGTAAATCTTGGTAAAACAGCAATACGGCTGTACTGGAGAGAAAAGAGATAAAGACATGAGGCTCTGGCAAAATTCGTCATTCCCGTGTAAACGGGAATCCAGAGGAATTGCAACACATTGAAAAACTGGAGGATGAGGAAATGTTTTATATTCTTTTTGTAACTCTATTCCTTTTTGTATCAAATAACCCTGTTATGGCTGAAGAGGCTGCCGGCACTGAGACATTTCAGGGGGTTATAAGCTCAACTGAAGGGATACCAAATTATCTTATAGTTAATGAGAAGCAGATACTTCTCAGTAATAAGGTGGAGGTAAAAGATCACAAGGAAAAGGAAATAGAGCTATCTGATCTTAAGGTTGGTAAATGGGTTTATCTGGTTACTGAGAGAAGGGCCGCAGGAATTATGGCACTAAAGATATATCTGCTGCCTAAAAAGATAAAAGACAGGGAAAAACATGAATACCGCTTTATGAAAATGGAAGAAGAGCCTGAGGAGTGAAATTCTAATGGTCAGCAGTTTGAGTCTCCATTTTAGCCGGCTCATTCGGAAATTCTCTTTGTCCACCCTCTCTCGTGGTGGGAGAGGGTACGGGTGAGGGGGAAGGCTCATTCAATAATTCTTCAAAGGCAGGTATCACAATACCCCTTTTAACCATTATATTGTAGATTATATTTGAGCGGCTATTTACATATCGCTGATCCCCTGCGGCATTAAACCTTTTTGGATTTGGCAATACCACTGCAAGCCTTGCAGCCTCCATCGGGGTCAACTCTATACAGGATTTTCCAAAGTGATATCGTGAAGCCGCCTCTGCACCGAAAACCCCATCTCCCCATTCTACAACATTCAGGTAAAGTTCAATGATCCTCTTCTTTGAAAGGGACCTTTCGAGTTTCCATGTTATAACAGCCTCTTTTAACTTTCTTATAAGACTCTTCTCAGGATTAAGATAGAGATTTTTGGCAAGCTGCTGTGATATCGTCGAACCCCCTGCCTTGAATTTGCCCGCCTTTATATCCTTCTCCATAGCCTTCTGAATAGCCTCATAATCAAAACCTTCATGCCTCCAGAACTTATCGTCTTCAGCAATTATAACCGCTTTCACAAGGTAAGGCGAAAGCCTTGAGTAAGGCATCCAGACCTGAGAAATCCTGAGCTTTCTCCCCTTGGCCGCCCATTCAGCCTCCCTGTATTTCATTAAAGACGTCTTCCCTGGATTTCCCTTCTTAAGGACACTTACGTCAGGTATGGAGAGCCGGAAAAAAACTGATAGAATTATGGCGGTGATGAGAAATAGATATAAAAACCTTTTCATGCAAAATCCCGTGTCAGTAAACCGTCATTCCCGTGAAAACGGGAATCCAGTGCTATGTCATGGGTCTGGATTCCCACTTTCGTGGGAATGACGGAAACCTCTTTTTTTCAGACTTTTTACGAGTTCATCAATTATCCTATTTCGTGCAGGGATATATCCCGGACAGCAATCTCAGGGGAATAGATAATTTCAGGTGAACCCCAAAGCAATATGGGGTTACGTGAGCTGGAAATGCCAATAACCTGATTCAGAAGATTGTGAATATTGTCAGCTATCCTTATGCTGTTAGGTTTTAAAGGGGCTGTTATACTGCCTCCTTCTATAAGATATGAATCGCCGATCACAGTACAGGTAAAATCTCCTGCAATCAGGCCGTTTATCGGATATGTATACCATATTCGTCCTATGTATAAGCCGTCTCCAACTTTCTTTATAAGCTCATTGGCATCTATCGTTTCCGAACCTTCTACGATTACATTTGTCGGGACTATTGACGGTCTTCCGTTGAAGTTCCTTATCATAGCCTCTCCAGGCCTGAAGCCATTTTTCGGCTGCAAGGCATCTTTTATAGAATTTGGATCAGCCCCTATTTTATCAATGGAAGATGGATCATTTAAGACCTTATTTCTATAGTAGCTGTTAGAAAGAAATCCGGTAAGCACCCCATCTTTTATCAACTCAGTACGTCCGGTTGGTAAACCTTCACATGTATACCTGCGGCTCATCGGAAGCCCTGTCTGATTTCCATCGTCATATACAGAAAGGCGACTGTCGGCAACTGCCTTTCCAAATTTCCCCATGAATGCAGAGCTTGCGGCATCTATAACAGAAAGTGTAAGTGAGGGCAGTACAATATTCCCGAGCAGGTCAGCCACGGCCTGCGGGCCTAATATCAGATTGTATTTGCCTGAATGGATACGGCGGCCATGCCTTGAATTGATTGCGCTCATAGCAGATGATCTTCCGGCAGCTTCCGGTTTAAAATCATCTAACCTCATACCGATCTCAGTACCGCTCCCCTTTGCATTATCAGATTCTATCATGGCTGTAATGCCGGCAGAGGCATGGGCTGCTTCGTCATACACATCAATACCTGTTGTACTTGCTATGACCATCCGTTCCTGAATTACACTGACATCCCCTCCAACTATTACAGATTCCGTTATGTTATGTTCTTTAAATGTGTTTAAAGCGCCTGTCAGTGCCTTCCACCCAAGATCTACAAGTCCTTCATCACTAAGGTTCATTAACCCCTGATCATGATAATCAGGTTTGAGTACCGGTACACCTGAAGGGTAAGGGAGACTATAAAAATCAGGGTCATCAACCACGGATAGTCTCGCCTTTTCCACCGCATACTTTAAGCCTTCTATTGATATATCGCCGGTATGACTTCCAAAACCCATCATCTTTTTAGGGCCATCTTTAAATACCGCCTGCACCCCAATTCCATAAGAGAGTGTAGACTTAGGTTCTTCTATGCCGTTGCATGGTATAAAGGAGGTATAGTTAATACGTGTAAGTAAATGTGATATAGAGCTTATAAATATCTCTGCATCAGCAATATCTTTTTGAGTCTTGACGAACTCAAGACCCTCAGCGGCTATTTTTTTTAAAATTTCTAAAGGGATCATTTACCCACAACCCTTGCTCTGCCTCTTAGTGTTGGTCCGCCGTTACCAAGCCTCTTCGTCTGCATCGGCTGACCTTTTCCGCAGTTTGCAATTGGATATACCCTGAAGTCATTTCCAACTGCA
>JAHFER010000172.1 GCA_023248365.1 Nitrospirota bacterium | reverse complement strand
ATTTGTATTATCTGTAAATCGTGGGTTCGGCCAGGGGACTCCGGCCTGGATTTCCCCGTCCTGCCCTGTCCCGGCACAGGCGCTCACAGCCCCGGCTGAGTCGTAACAAGTCGTCTGGCCGGTGCGGGGGAGTTCGGCGGGGGCGGCACTTATCTTTGAAACAAAACCATCCCAACTCCCGCCTTTAGTGGCATAGAGGGGGCTGGCAGTAGGAAAATCTGTGGAAGCTGTAGCGCCTGTGACATAGGCATTGCCGGATGAGTCTACTGCAATACCATTGCCATAATCATAGAGACTCCCTCCAAGGTAGGTCGAATAAACCAGCGCACTACCTGAAGGGTTAATCTTTGTCACAAAGGTATCATAAGCCCCAAGATAAACCTGGAGGGGGCTGGCAGTAGGAAAATCAGTAGATAGAGTCCCGCCCGTGACATAGGCATTGCCGGATGAGTCTACTGCAATACCGCGGGAAATATCACTGCTACTCCCTCCGAGGTAGGTCGAATAGAGCAGCGCACTTCCCGAAGGGTTAATCTTGGCCACAAAGGCATCCCCCCCTCCTCCTACAGAGGCCTGTAGTGGACTGACAGTAGCTAATTTAATTCCGGGGACACTATATCTAATTATCTGGATTCAATAATGAACCTTCAATTTGTCCAAGAAATATTTTTACTTCATCGAGGTTAGATATTAAGAGTTCACATATCAGTTTTGCATCTGCTGCCTCATAATCGTGTGCAAGGAAATTCCTGAACCCTGAAATCTTTGCAAACTTATATGCAAATTCCGGTTCAAGTACCCTGTTTTCGCCGAGTATATCAAAGACCTCAGCGTATGACTGCGGGACTCTGAGGCTTTTATGCTTTAACACCATCTCGCCAATTGATATACATGAATCAGCTATAAGGTAAAGATAGTGCAGTATTGCTCCCCGATAAACCTTGTCGCTCAAAAATCGGCTCATGCAGTCTTCCCTGAGTGATTCCAGCAGTGATACGTATTCCTTTACTCTTGAAATCTTCTGATTAATTCTTTCCATTAAATACCCATTATTGCAGCACGCTGAGTTTTAAAATCAATTGCATTGTGTAAGACTCTAATCTCAAAGTCCTCTCTTATATCTTTATCTGTCTCGTATATAACCTGTCCATGCCTTATTATTTCATCAAGGAGAATAATATTTTGTATAGTGTTTAGTATGATTACATCAACATCATTTCTTGCTAAAGATCTGCAGATGTCAGCATACATAGAAAGCCTTGTGTCAAAGAAGGAAATTCTGTCACCGGCAGAAAGGAATACAGCAATATCTATATCGCTTAAAGAGCTGTAGTTGTTTTTAGATAATGAACCGAACAGGTATGCGAATTTCACCCTATCCCTGTATTGTTCAAATAAAGGTGTTAATCCTGATATTAACCCTTTGATGTTAACAGTATCCATAACAAACTAACTTAGAGAACTACTATGATTATGTCAAGGACAAAATCATTAAGTGTCAATTATTGCCAACGGGTGAAATAAAAAATTCCTCAATCTATAAATGAACTTGCAAGGGTAGCAAAGAGAGATGTAAAAAACATATCCCATATCCCCATATCAAATGATGTAAAGTATTTAGAGAAAATCGGATTGGTTGAAAAGGCAGAGGGTAAGCATAAAACAGCTTTACTCATAAACTATGACAGGATAGCCTTAGAGATTGCAGTTTGAAAAAATTATACTCGCGAATAATGCCATCAATAGAAAATCAAACCACACAAAAACTACACAATTCAGTAGCTTAGTTGAATGGCAGGTTTTCATGACTCATTGAAAAAACATGGTAGGCACGGGCGGTCTCGAACCGCCGACCTCTTCCGTGTCAAGGAAGCGCTCTACCCCTGAGCTACGCGCCTATTTGTGAAAAGTTGTGCTATAATAGCACGTCTTAATTATTTTGTGCAACCGAAAAATAGAGATTGACTTCAGCGATGCCCCCTCCCCTTAGTCCCCTCCCGCGAGGGGAGGGGAGATTATGAGAGAAGTTTTATAACTGTATATTTTATGGGAGACTAATATGCAATTTGTTGCTGACTTTCACATTCACTCGCCCTACTCTCGGGCTACAAGTCCGGCTATGGAGCTTGAGACGCTTAACAGGTATGCGCAGATTAAAGGCATTGCTGTTATTGGTACCGGCGACTTTACTCATCCGGCGTGGTTTTCTAATTTACAGAAGAAGCTGGAGCCTGCTGAAAATGGATTGTTCAAACTCAGGCAGAAGTATAAAAGTGTCAGCGATAAAGATGTGCCTTCAATCTGCCGCAGTGATGTGAGGTTTATCCTTTCTGCTGAGGTCAGTTGTATCTACAGTAAAAATGGCCGCACACGAAAGGTTCATAATCTTTTAATAGTCCCGTCATTTGATGAAGTGGCAAAGATTAATGCTGCACTTTCAAAGATCGGAAATCTGAAGGCGGACGGCAGACCCATACTGGGGCTTGACAGCAAGGTACTCCTGAGTATTGCGCTTAACTCATCCCCTGATGTCCTGTTTATTCCTGCACATGCGTGGACACCGCATTTTGCGGTACTCGGTTCAAACTCAGGGTTCAACTCTCTGGAAGAGTGTTTTGAAGACCTGACGCCCCATATATATGCAATTGAGACAGGCCTTTCTTCTGATCCCTCAATGAACTGGCGGCTCTCAGCATTGGACCGTGTTGCCCTTATCTCAAATTCTGATGCACACTCACCTGCCAAACTTGCGAGAGAGGCGAATATATTCAATACAGAACTTTCCTATAAAAATATTTATGAGGCAATAAAATCAAGGGATAAATCTAAATTTATTGGAACAATAGAATACTTTCCTGAGGAGGGGAAATATCACCTTGACGGTCACAGGGATTGCAAACAGAGGATGACACCTTCAGAGACAAAACAAAACAACGGCCTCTGCCTTAAATGTGGCGGCAAGGTTACAGTGGGTGTAATGCACCGGGTTGAAGACCTTGCAGACAGGAAAGAAGGGAAGATACCTCATGGGGCCATCCCATTTAAGAGATTAATCCCGCTTCAGGAGATAATCGCTGAGGTGTATGACGCTGGTGTTAATACAAAGAAGGTACTAAACATGCACAGTAACCTCATTTCCGCATTAGGTAATGAACTTTCCATACTTCAGAATCTCCCTGTTAAAGAGATCGGGGAAGCCAGTACCCCCATTATTGCTGAGGGAATTTTGCGTGTAAGAAAGGGCAATGTAAAGATAGCGCCTGGATATGACGGTGAATACGGAACGATAGAGATATTTGATCAGGAGGAACGGGAGAAGGCTCAAAAAGGACAGATAAAGTTATTATAAATTTATAAACCACAGAGGCTCGCAAAAGTCGTCATTCCCGTGTAAACGGGAATCCAGAGATATTGTAACACATTGAAAGAACTGGATTCCCACTCCCCGATTACTACCTTCGGGGACAAGCTTCGTGGGAATGACAGAATCTTCCTTTTTGGCTTTTCTCTGTGCCTCAGTGCCTCTGTGTTTATATTATTACCAGAGATTAAGGTACCGGTTTCAGGATTACTACTGCAAGAGGCGGCAGGGTCATCTCCACTGAATACGGTCTCCCCTGCCATGATAAGTCTGCTGAATTTACCCCTCCGGAGTTTCCCATATTACTCCCGCCGTAGATCTCAGAATCACTGTTCAGTATCTCTCTGTAAAATCCTGGTTCAGGAACTCCGAGCCTGTAGGCCTGGCGCGGCACAGGGGTAAAGTTGCATACAAATATCAGCATATCATCAGGGTTCTTTCCCCTCCTCATAAATGAAAGTATGCAGTTGTCTGCATCATGGAAATCTATCCATTCAAATCCTGGATAATCAAAATCCACTTCGTACATGGAAGGCTCGCTCCTGTATAGGTGGTTAATGTCCCTGACAAATCTCTGTAGCTTCTGATGCGGTTCATATTGAAGCAGATGCCAGTCAAGGCTCTGATTAAAATTCCACTCATCCCACTGGCCTATCTCTCCGCCCATAAACATCAGTTTCTTTCCGGGATGCCCGAACATGTAACCATACAGCGCTCTGAGATTTGCAAACCTCTGCCAGAAATCTCCCGGCATCTTATCAAGCATTGCCCTCTTTCCATGTACCACTTCATCATGGGAAAAGGGGAGTATGAAGTTCTCATGGAAAGCATAGAGTAGTGAGAACGTAAGGCTCCCCTGGTGAAATTTTCTGTGCACAGGATCTTTGGAGATATACTCAAGGGTATCGTGCATCCACCCCATATTCCACTTCAGACCAAAGCCAAGGCCGCCAAGATATGTCGGCCTTGAAACTGCCGGCCATGCCGTAGACTCTTCTGCAATCGTCATTGCACCCGGAAAATACTTGTAAATCATCTCATTAAGCTCTTTGATAAAGGAGATGGCCTCAAGATTCTCCCTCCCGCCGTATTTATTAGGAACCCACTCACCTTCATTTCTCGAATAGTCTAAGTAGAGCATGGAGGCCACTGCATCCACACGGATACCGTCTATGTGATATTTCTCAAACCAGAAGAGTGCGTTTGAAAGGA
>JAHFER010000171.1 GCA_023248365.1 Nitrospirota bacterium | reverse complement strand
TTCCTTTATGTTATTAATGGTGCTTTTCTCAAAAAAGAAGGGTATATTTGCGACATGTTTTTTTCTGATAACCATGTCTTTTCAATGTGAGGTATTCTCAGCATTTAACTTTGTTACATTTTTGCTTACGTACAGGTATCTGGTAATGGAACCGGAACATCCGGTTGCAAAAGCCGGGGGAAATTTGTAATAATAAGCATTATAATTTATTAAGATAATAAATCAGGAGTTCTGCTTTGCCAGATAAATTTCGTATATTACTTGTATATCCCAATATCCCCATGATGCTTGTAACACCGCTGTCTATTGCGGCTTTTACATGGATACTAAGACAAGAAGGGTTTGAAGTTGAATTATTCGAAGCTACAAAGTACTGGGATGGAGAGCTAAGCAGCCCTCAAAACAGGGTAAAATTTCTTCAGGCGCGTGATGTTTTTGCCAGGGAGAACCTTGAGCTTCTTGATTCCTCTGCTATGGAAGTTAGTTTCAGGGAGAAGATAAAATTATTTAAGCCGGATCTTATGCTTTACTCGTTTACTGAAGACATGCTGTCACGTACACTGCAACTGCTCAGGATTTCCAACACCTTTAATATACCTACGGTAGTTGGCGGAGTACTGGCTACAGCAGCTACTGAATGGTTAATCTCTTTTCCGGAAATTAATATGATAGGCACAGGTGAAGGTGAAGAAGTTGTCAGAGATATAGCGCTCAGGATTTCAAAGGGACAGGAACTCTTAAATGTTCCAAACCTCTGGATTAAACTAGCTGATGGCTCTGTTAAACGAAATGCAATAAGGCCTTATGTTAATCTTGACAACTATTCTACTGATTTTTCATTGTTTGAGGAGAGTCGTTTTATACGTCCTATGGGAGGTAAACTCCATAGGGCATTACCTATAGAAACTTTTCGTGGCTGTCCCAATCAGTGTACTTATTGTAATTCCCCAATGCACAAGAAAATCGGCAAGGAGCTTCACAGGGTATTCCTGCGCCGCAGATCCATTGAAGGAATAAGGAAAGAAATTGAACACCTTGTTAAGGATTATAAGGTAAACCTTTTATATATTGTTGATGACAGCTTTTTGCAGCGCCCAAAAAGTGAAGTTGAAGAGTTTATTGAGATGTATAAAGATTTTAGGATTCCATTCTGGTGTAATACCCGTGCCGAAAGTGTGTCTTTAGATATATTAGAGAAGTTAAAAGAGGTTGGTTTATTCAGGGTTTCATTTGGGATAGAATCAGGGAATGAAGAGTTCCGGATGAAGCAACTTAAGAGGAATATCTCAAATCAAAAGTTGTTATCTTATTTCAACATTATAGATGAAAGCGGGATCCAGTACAGTATTAATTGCATTATAGGTTTTCCATTGGAAACCCGTGAAATGGTCTTTGATACTATAAGGTTTGTAAAACAAATTAAAGGGTATGACACAATTACTGTCAGCATTTTTACCCCTTACAGGGGGACTGTGCTGCGTGAAGATGCAATTAAAGCCGGATGGTTAGACCCTGATGCATTGACAGTCCACACTACCGCTTCCTCAATGCTCGATATGCCTTACTTTACAAGGAAACAGATTGACGGCCTTATGAAAACTTTTCCTTTATATGTTGAATTTGATGAAACAGTCTGGCCGGAGATTGAGAAGGCTGAACGATCTGAACCTGAAGGTGATGAAATATATGAGAGGTATTCAAGCATATACAAGGAACGTAGATGGGGGCAGTGAGAAAGGCTTTAGTAACCGGTGGTGCCGGATTTATCGGATCACACCTTTCAAGACGCCTGCTGAATAAAGGGTGGAAAGTTTTTATAGTAGATAACCTGTCAACAGGATTTAAAAGCAGGTTACCCTCCGAAGCTGAGGTCATTACGCTGGATATTACAAGTGACGATTTTGTTGAATATCTTCCGGAAGAGAAATTTCATGCAGTATTTCATTTGGCTGGTCAATCATCAGGGGAGGTGTCATTTGATGACCCTGTATATGATCTGAAGGCAAACTGCATAAGCACATTAAGGCTGCTTGACTGGTGTTTGCACCACAATATAAAACGATTTATTTATCCAAGTTCAATATCTGTTTATGGGGAAAAGGAGAAGCAGCCGGTAAAAGAAGATGCTGTCCCCATGCCTGTATCTTTTTATGGGGTTGGAAAGCTTGCATCAGAAAGCTATGCCAGGATCTATTCAGGCATGGGATTAAATACAACATCTTTAAGGCTATTTAATGTGTATGGCCCGGAACAGAATACTCAAAATTTACGACAGGGGATGATAAGTATTTATATGGCTTATTTACTTAAGGGCGATGAGATTCTGGTTAAAGGGTCACCTGACAGGTTCAGGGATTTTATTTATATTGATGATGTTATAGATGTCTGGATAAAGTGCATTGATAATCCAAATACCTATGGAAAGACTTATAATGTTGCATCAGGCGTTAAGACAACAGTAAGAGAACTTTTGAGTGATTTGATAAAGACCTTTGGCTATGATCCATTAAGTTATCCGGTTAAATTTGAGGGTCATTCTCCAAATGATATCTTTGGTATATATGCTGATATTTCTGCTATTAAGGAAGTCCTGGAATGGGAGCCACGGGTGTCTTTAACCGAGGGATTAAAGAAAATAGTCTCATGGGCTGTTAATAACAAACAAAATCATGGCTCATTCTTGTGATTAAACCTCTTTCCAGGATAACATCATTGCAATCTGATCAATTTCAATCTGATATTACTGATATGGATCATAAAGTAAATAAGTCCGCCGGAATACCTTATCCTTCCATAGAGTGCGAGTGCTGTGGGGGGAAGTCATACGTCCGTGTTGCCACAAAAAGAAGCTGGCACCTGTGGCGATGCAAGCTCTGTGATTTGTTGTTCGTCTGGCCTCAACCTGAGGAAGGCTTTCTTCGCAAGATATACCGGATGTCCGCTGGTTACTACCAAACTGCAGTAAGTGATCTCTCAAGGACTTCACCTGATGCAGCGAAGGAGCTGCATGGTTTATTGCAAGAGGCAGGAATTAGCGGAGGCAGACTTCTTGATCTGGGATGTTCAACCGGAAAGTTGATTTTTAATTTGAGGAAAATCGGCTGGGACGTTGCCGGCTGCGATGTGAACGAGGATGCTGTTAAGGTTGCCCGCTCAAATGGTCTTGATGTTACTTTTGGTTCTATAGAAGACATTGATATAGAACAAGGACAATTTGATGTAATACACATGGGAGATGTATTGGAACACTTTTTATCGCCGGGCCTGGCGCTTCAGCGCATTCATTCCTTACTAAATGAGAGTGGATTTTTGGTTATTCTGATACCTAATGCGGGCTCTGGATTTGCTTTATCTACGCTGTTTCTTTCAAAAATGACGGGTTTACCCTGGGCTCATTCGGAAGCTCCTTACCATCTTTTCGATTTTAGTGAGAAATCAATCAAAGAACTCTTGAGTAGAAAAGGGTTTCAGGTTGTGAAGATTAGTTTTGAGGGAAAGAGTCCTTTCTTGTATACTGTTGGAGGAATGGGTTATTTTGATATGCTAAAGCAAAAGATGAAATTATCGGGAAGCTTTAAGTTCTCATGGCGTCTGTTTCCGCATTTGCCTATGCTTTCATTTATCTCGGCGGTTCTACTGCCATTCTGGGCCTATGGGCGTATCAGTGATACGATCAGAAAATCCGGAAGTTCTATGATGGTCATTGCACAACGCAAATGATAAGCAAATAAGCAGTAGATTATTATCGGTTGTGAGCCGGTATGCAACTGATCCAATTGTTCAGGTCATGGTAAGAGAAAGTTAAAAAGTGTAATAATTCAAAAAATCTGGAAAAGGAAGAATGGATTGGTTTCTCCGTTTATATTGCTTAGTTGCATAAGATATAGGCGGAAAATCATAGATGTGGTAGAATAGGTTCGATGTAAAATTGAAGGGAGATATAGATATGTCTGAACTCAAATTAGTTTCCAAACGTAAATATAAGCTTAAGCCTCTGGTAAAGGCAGCATTGTGCAATGAATTGCGCTTGTTGGAAGCCGGTATGCGGCGGACAGAACAAAGACTCAGGGAATTTGAAGAGAAATACCATCTCATCACAGAAGAGTTCATCTCTCGTTATGAAGGCGATGAGATAGAGGAAACACTTGATTTTGATGAATGGGTCGGTGAGTTTAGAATGTGGAGGCGGTTCGGGGAGAAGATTGAGACATTGAAGGATGTCCGAATTGCGAATTGAGGACTATTTTCACAATGTAGAGAAAATAATCGAAGCATGTCCCCTTATTCAACTGTCAAACATCACTTATGAAAAGAGGGGTACGCATGAAGGCTTCATTCGTGGAAACCTCGATTTTATTGATGGGTCTACTTTCCATTTGCGTGAATTTGTAGATGCTGAAGGCAAGACAGAGCAGTTAATGTATGCTTACCAATATCTGGATTCTTCAAAGAAACTGGTATTTCGTTACGATAATACAGGGCATCATGAGAAGCTGAGACTTCCGAGTTATCCGCACCATAAACATGACGGCAGTGAAGACAATGTTATCCCCTCTAAACCACCGGATTTGGCCGACATCCTTCGGGAGATTGAAGGTTTGGTTC
>JAHFER010000170.1 GCA_023248365.1 Nitrospirota bacterium | reverse complement strand
ACCTTTGCGTGGGATGCCTCCTGAGTGTTGGGAAATTGTTCTACAACCTTCTTTAAATAAATCCTCGCCATTTCCTTGTTACCCATCTTTTCATATGCATATCCCGTCTTCAATAATGCCCCAGCTACCTTATCACTTTTAGGGTATCCATCAGTAAATTTTTTTAATTGATTTACCGTATTCTGAAACTCACCCTTACTGTAATAGCTCTCCCCAATCCAGTACACGGAATTCGGCGCAAGATTTCCATCATGTGCCTGATTAAGATAGTTTGTAAATCCTGTAATTGCAAGGTCATAATTGCCTGCAAGATAATCTTTATATGCCTGATTGTATATATCCGAAGGCGTAACAGCAGGGGCTGAAGTAACTGTATCTTTTTTATTCTCAGAAGGTGGGTTTAAAGCACCAGTTGAAGCCGCATTTAACTTTGTCTCCGCTGCCTCAAGCTTCCTTGTTAACTCCTCAAGAGCCGCATTCTGATTATCCATATTCTCTGATAATTCCATAATCTTATGGCTATTCTCCTCAAGACTTCCCTGAATTACCTGCACATCAGTGGAAACCTGGTCAAACCTGATTTCGAAATCCGCCTGGTTTTTCTGAAGTGTATCTACTGTACCTTTAATCTCTTCTTCTCCTTCTGATTTTACTGTCTTCTCCTTTGTCTGTTCTGCTGAATGTGCCTGTTGCTGAACCTGTTGAGTCTTCTGAAGTTGGGAAACATCTCCCTGGGTTTCCAGAAGCATCCCCTTAATTATCTTTAATTCATTCGACATATCAATCATGTCTGCCTGCATGGCACAGCCGGAAATAGACATCATCAATATTCCTATTGCAAGTATAAGGATTTTTTTCATCCTGAGTCCTTTCTCCTTTGTATACTTCTTATTGCGCACTTCTTACTTCTGCCCAAGCACCACAAAATGACTCCTGCGATTCTGTGACCAGCAGTCTTCATTGTGTTCTGAACAAAACCCTTTTTCTTCGCCATAACTTATAGCATCAATATGTGATGCCAGGATGCCGTGGGCAGCCAGATATTTCTTTACCATCTGCGCCCTTTTTTCTCCAAGGGTAAGATTATATTCATAAGTTCCGCGCTCATCTGCATATCCTTCAACCCGTATCATAACAGACTTATTTTTAGTAAGCCAATCTGCATCCTTTTCAAGTACCTTTATTTCATTTTCACGAAGGGTTGCCTTATTAAATTCATAGAATACATCCTTCAGCCCCTGGACATCGCCTGATGATTTTGGAGCTATTGTATTCCCTTCAGATATTGCAGTCTTATCAAGGTTCTTTTGATTGGTCTGTGGATCAAGCATGCTAAGCGGCTCTGTTACAACCTCCTCTGCGCCGGTATTTTTCTTTTCTTTAACTATTCCCTTTGTTGTAGTGTCATTCTTTTGCAGTACAGCAGGCGGTGTTATCTCCTCTACTGTCGCAGTCCTCTTAGCACAACTGCTTAACACCAATATTGCAGTTAATAATGTTAGAGAAACCTGAACTCCTTTAATTAAACCTTTCATACACACCTCCATTAAAGTTAATTGTTGACATTCAAAAATGCCCCGAGTTTTTCAGTGTAAACTAATTTGGGGACCAGTCCGGGCCCCAGTTATTAGCCCCATTATTGGTTAATTTCCCCAAACTGCCTCCATCACTGTTCATTACATATATATTCCACTTTCCATTTCTGGATGAAGCAAATGCTATTCTCTTTCCATCAGATGACCACGCGGGAGATTCATCGCTTCCGGACCCGCTTGTTAGCTCGCTCAGGCTGCTGCCATCAGGATTTATTGTGCAGATTTTAAAATCCCCTCCACGCCTGCACGCAAAGGCTATCTTATCCCCTTTTGGAGACCATGCAGGGTCACTGTTATATTCCCCTTTAAATATCAGGCGGCGTATATTAGTACCATCTGCCTTCATAATGTAAATCTGCGGACTCCCTCCCCTGTCAGATGTAAAGGCAATCTCTGTCCCTGTCGGAGACCAGGTTGGAGAGACATCTTCTCCCCTCATATATGTAAGCCTCTTCAGATTTTTCCCTTCTTTATCTGATGTATAAATCTCAGAATTTCCATCCCTGCTAGAAGCAAAGGCGATAAGCCTGCCATCAGGCGACCATGAAGGGGATATATCAAGGCCAGAATAATCTGTAACCTTCCATCTCTTACTTGTGGTTAAATCTACTACAAATATGTCAGGATTTCCATCCCTGTATGATGTATAGGCGATAAGCCTGCCATCAGGCGACCACGCCGGTGAAAGATTAATAGACTTGTTACCAGTAATCATTTTATCAGAAGATCCATCATAATCCATTATATAAAGTTCCTTCTGACCTGTCTTGTCTGAGATATAAACAATCCTGCTCTGGGCTATACCTTTTTCACCTGTCAACCTGAAGACTACCTCATCCGAGAACCTGTGCACAATCCTTCTGATTATATTATCATTCCCTACATATCTCTTTGCAAAAATCATTTCTCCGCCGCCGGTCTCATAAATTTTTCCATCTAATTTAATTACACTGTCTTCCCTTACAATCCTTACAAAGATCAGTGAACCCGCACCTAAGGCGCTTATTTTCGCCCTGCCGTCTTCATCCAGCTTTGCCGCAGAATCATTGATTTTAATCCCGCTATTTTTAATAAGGTTAAAGAATAATGACCTGTCGAGATCCTCACCAAGAACATTATTTATTGTAGAAACCAATGCATGGTCTTCTCCCTTAAGAACAATTGTTACAGGAATCTTCTGGGTTGCACCCTTTTGTGTTTCCAGATACACATCTTCTGCAAAGGATGTCCCATGCCAATTAAAGATAAGTGTGAAGATTGAGACTATCAGCCATATTCGTCCTATTTGTTTCATCCGTTACCGCCAAAGATAAATTTATACCGTACCCTGAGAGAATTGTCTTTATAACCTTTTGGCAACGGAGGAAAGGGATTAGACACAGAAACCGCCCTCACAGCAGTCTGATCAAAATAGTAATCCCCTGATGACTCGGATACCTTAACCCCATCAATCTTTCCATTCCTAAGAATTGTAAATTCCACTACCGCCTTCTTCACCTGCGAATATGTTACAGGTTGATTCCACCTGCTGTCTACCTTATTTCTTATCAACCCAAGATAATAGTCATATTTAAAATCAGGCACATCTACTGCAGGGCCTGCGTTTTGTGAGTAAGTGCCTGTTGTCAGCGATGCCTCCTTTGCGCCTGCCCCTCCTTTTGCAGAGCCGGAACCAGGCGCTGACCCGGCAGACGATATTGAGGCTGCGGGCAAAGTACCTGCAAACGGCGCTGTTTTCAATACAGTATCATGATTTGGATTTGGATTAGGATTTGGACTTACAGCTCCTGAGCTCTGTTTCTTAGCATCAGGGGCCGGAATAGTGCCGGAGTTTTTAGCTGTGTCTTCTCTCTTACTTCTTATTTCTGATTTCTGACTTCTGGTTTCTTGCTTCTGACTTCTTATTTCTGACTTCTTATTTCTGACTTCTTCCTTAGAACTCAGGCTAAAGCCTGCGGCTACCTGCTTGCTGCTGACTGTCTTTTCTGCCATAGCAGTTGATGATCCCTCTGTCGGAAAATTTACAATATTTACCTGTACAGCAGAAAAAGGTGTATGCATACTGTTTAGTGCGCTTGTTTTGGTAAAAACATTATAAGATAGCAGCGTAATTAAGATAATGTGAAAAAATAATGATATGGTCAGAGGCCATTTTATATTTAGATCTACCCCGTGCCTGAGCATAATATCCATACTGCTTATCCCTACTTTACCTCTTTAATCGGTTCTGTAATCATTCCCAGCTTATCTATACCGATCCTTTTAACAGTATCCATAACTGTAATAATAGTCCCATAAGGAACATCTTTATCTGCCTTAAGGTATACAGTTAAATCTGTATCAGGGCTTTTTTTCTGAAGCAGAATCGTCTCAAGACCGCTTAAAGAAACCATATGGCCATCAACATATATATTCAGTTCTCTGTCAACCGCAACCATTATCCTCTGCTCCTGCTTAATCGTGTTTACAGATGACTTGGGAAGGTGAATGTCAATGCCACGGTACATAAGAGGGGCAGAGATCATGAATATTATAAGCAATACCAGAACAACATCAACAAAGGGGACCATGTTAATCTCACTCATCAGGCGATGCCGCTTACCCCCTGTATCTTCCCCGCTATCTACCATGAACAGGCCCCTCAGTATTCAAACCTGTTTTTTTATTCTCAGAAGATATTGCTTCAACTTCCAGCATGGAAATCAGGTCATCTGCAAATACATCCATCTTTGAACTGAGTATTCTGACCCTGCTCAAAAGATAGTTATATCCAATAACAGCCGGTATCGCTGTAGCAAGACCGACTCCTGTTGTAATTAACGCCTCTGCAATGCCCGGTGCAACCGCTGCAATATTAGCCGAGCCCTGAAGCCCTATCTGCTGAAAGGCATGAATAATACCCCATACTGTCCCGAAGAGTCCTATAAACGGGGTTACATTTCCTGTTGTAGCAAGAAATGAGAGATAACCCTCGTAATATGTTACCTCGCATTCAATGGTGCCTTTCAGTCT
>JAHFER010000169.1 GCA_023248365.1 Nitrospirota bacterium | reverse complement strand
GAGTATTATCATCAAAGGTGCACGGGAGCATAATCTAAAGAATATTGATGTTGTAATCCCGCGGGATAAGTTTGTTGTAATTACAGGACTCAGCGGATCAGGCAAATCTTCTCTTGCCTTTGATACTATTTATGCAGAGGGGCAGAGGAGGTATGTTGAGTCCTTATCCGCCTATGCCAGGCAGTTCTTAGAGCAGATGAGTAAGCCTGATGTGGATTCTATTGAAGGGCTTTCACCGGCAATATCCATTGAACAGAAGACAACAAGCAGGAATCCCCGTTCCACAGTTGGAACCATTACAGAGATATACGATTACCTAAGGCTCCTCTATGCCCGAATTGGTCATCCCTATTGTTATCAGTGCGGAAAAGAGATAACTGCCCAGACAGTCCAGCAGATGACTGATAAGGTTTTATCACTTCCCGCAGGGACAAGGATACAGGTGTTGTCTCCCATAGTCAGAGGCAGGAAGGGTGAGTACAGAAAAGAGTTTTCTGAGATGAGGGGGAAGGGTTTTGTAAGGGCAAGGATAGACGGAACGGTAGAAGACCTTGAAAGGGAAATAGTTCTTAATAAGAATAAAAAGCATAACATAGAGATTGTAATTGACCGTCTCATTCTAAACAGGGAGCTTTCGGAAAAACTGACAAGGAGGCTTGCTGATTCCATTGAGATTGCCCTGCGGCTGGCAGACGGGATGGTGGTTATAAATACAGCAGATGGAGAGGATATCCTTTTCAGTGAAAAGCTTGCCTGCATAGAATGCGGAATAAGTTATCCTGAGATTACACCCCGTTTTTTCTCATTTAACAGCCCGGTTGGGGCGTGCCCTGTGTGTGATGGACTTGGTGTGCATATTGGAGAAGAGGATGAACCTGATGAGGTGTGTCATTCCTGTAACGGGGCAAGGCTTAAAAAGGAGTCCCTTTCTGTAAAGATTGAAGGGATGACTATTGCCGATACCACAAGGTTTTCCATAAAGGCCGCAGTAAGCTTTTTCAGTGCATTGGGGCTGACGGAACGTGAGTTGCTTATTGCACAGCGTATACTCAAGGAGATAAGGGAAAGGCTTCAGTTTTTATCAAACGTAGGGCTTGATTATCTTACACTTGACAGAGAGGCCGCGACACTTTCAGGTGGTGAGGGGCAGCGTATAAGGCTTGCCACGCAGATTGGCTCAAGCCTTGTGGGGGTGCTGTATGTGCTGGACGAGCCGAGTATCGGCCTGCATCAGAGGGACAACGAAAGGCTCCTTGCAACGCTTAAAAGGCTCAGGGATATTGGCAACACAGTCCTTGTTGTAGAACACGATGAAGAGACCATAAGGGAAGCAGACTATGTAATAGATATGGGGCCTGGCGCAGGTGTACACGGTGGTGAGATTATTTCATTGGGTACACCAGGTGAAATAATTAAGGATAAGAACTCCCTGACAGGCCGCTATCTCTCAGGCGATATGGTTATATCACTTCCGGCACGTCATAGAAGGCCTCTCCGTTATCTGACAATTAAAGGCGCTAAACAGAATAACCTCAAGGATATAGATGTCGCTATTCCAATCGGCCTGTTAACCGCAATCACAGGTGTTTCAGGTTCAGGAAAGAGTACCCTTTTATTTGATGTCCTTTATACAAATATTGTAAACAGCCTTTTAAGAAGATCGAAGTCTCCTAAGTCCTACAACGGGTGTGATACCATAGCCGGTCTTGAGGAGTTTGATAAGGTCATAAATATTGATCAGTCTCCTATAGGAAGGACGCCGCGATCAAATCCTGCCACTTATACGGGACTGTTCACACACATACGTGAACTCTTTGCAAAACTGCCTGAATCAAAGATGAGAGGATACAAGTCAGGCAGGTACAGCTTTAATGTAAAGGGCGGCAGATGCGAGTCGTGTCAGGGTGACGGGCTGATAAAAATCGAGATGCATTTTCTGCCGGATGTATATGTGACATGCGAGGTGTGTAAAGGTAACAGGTACAACAGGGAGACCCTTGATATAAAGTACAAAGGGAAGAATATTGCAGAGGCGCTGGATATGACTGTGGCACAGGCAATTGAATTCTTTGATGCAATCCCAATGATAAAACATAAATTAGTAACATTAAGAGATGTGGGGCTTGATTATGTAAAACTCGGACAGGCGGCAACAACTCTATCCGGCGGAGAGGCACAGAGGGTAAAACTTTCAAAAGAGCTTTCAAGACGTGCAACCGGCAGGACGCTCTATATACTTGATGAACCGACAACCGGACTTCACTTTGCTGATATACAGAGGCTCCTTGATGTCTTAAACAGATTAGTTAACGCAGGCAATACCATAGTGGTGATTGAACATCATCCTGATGTGATAACGAATGCAGATTACATAATAGACCTCGGCCCTGAAGGCGGAGATGGTGGCGGCAGAATTATAGCATACGGGACACCTGAGGAAGTGGCTAAGGAAGAACAGTCGCACACAGGGAGGTTTTTGAGGGGCTTTCTGAGAAGATAGAAATCAGTGAAGGGATTTTCGGATGAATTACCTTGCATCAGTTAAAGACGAGATTTATAAGTGCATCAAATGCGGCACATGCATGACAGGATGTCCCACCTACGGCATTACAAAAGACGAGACCATGGTTGCCCGCGGCAGGATTAATCTGGTTGGCGCAGTCCTTGACGGACGTATTAAAACAACAGAACGGTTTGAGGGGATGATAACTTCATGTATAGGATGTCTTACATGCGATATGAATTGCCCGACTGGCGTTAAGGTAAGTGAGATTATATTTGCTGCAAAGGCACATATAGCAGATACAATGGGGCTTGGCATTATTGAAAAAATAGCTTCAAAGTTAGTGGTAAGATTCAGGTGGCCTTTACCTGTAATTGCGAGGATGATGTCTGTTCCTGTGAAGTTGTATGAATGCCTTCCTGCAACAGGTTCTTTAAACCGGCTTCTACCTTTTGTAAGGAATAACATAAGACGTAAACTTCCGGCATTGGGGAATCCTTCGCTCAGTTCCATGTATCCTGAAATAATAAGAACAACTAAGGGTAAATCAAAAGGGATGGTCGCTTTTTATCCGGGGTGTGTTATGGAATTAAGTAAACAGGATATGGGAAAGGCAACTATCAGTGTGCTGAATAAACTCGGTTATGATGTAATTATGCCTAAGGGTCAGTACTGCTGCGGGAGTCCCCTTCTGTCACTCGGAGACAGGGGAACAGCAAAGAAGGTGGCAATGAAGAATGTTGAGATATTCTCAAATTTAGACGTAGAGGCAATCGTAGTATCATGTGCTACCTGCGGGAACATGCTTAAAAAAGAGTATCCTCTGTTATTAAATCAATCATCTGATGTGCAGACATTCTCAGATAAGATAACAGACATTCACGAATTTGTGTTTGAAACTGTAAGAGGGGACATAAATTTACAAAAGGAGTTTTCATCAAAAGAGATAAACCGCGTAACCTTCCATGACCCGTGCCATCTTAAAAAGGGGCTTGGTATTTACCAGTATCCACGGGAGATATTAAAGTCCATACCTTCTGTGGAGTTTGTTAATATGGAGGATGCAGATGCATGCTGCGGTTTTGGCGGGCTATTCAGTGTCTATCACTATGACCTTGCCTCAAAGATAGGAGAGAAAAAGGCAGAGAATATCAAAAAGACAGGTGCAAATATTGTGGCAACCGGTTGTCCGGGATGTGCAATACATATTGAAGACTCTTTGCACAGATCAGGCTATAATGTTAAAGTGAAGCATACTGTTGAACTGCTGGATGAGGCATTAAACTAACAATAACAAAGGAGGCGTAATGAAATTTTTTATAGATACTGCAAACATTGCAGAGATTAAAGAGGCTGTAAGTCTTGGTCTTATTGATGGTGTTACTACGAACCCGTCACTCGTTTCAAGAGAGAATAGAGAATTCAGAGGGCTGATTAAGGAGATATGTTCTATTGTGGATGGTCCTGTAAATGCTGAGGTCATATCTCTTGAAGCTGAGGGTATGGTTAAAGAGGGACGGGAGCTAAGTACAATCCATAAGAATGTAGTTGTAAAGATACCAATGCTTCCGGAGGGATTAAAGGCAGTACGGACACTTACTCAGGAAGGTATCAGGACAAATGTAACCCTTATATTCTCTTCCTCTCAGGCTCTCCTTGCAGCCAAGGCAGGCGCAACCTATGTAAGCCCCTTTGTTGGACGTCTTGACGACATATCCCATGTGGGAATGGACATAGTAAGTGAGATACGGACAATATATGATAACTACGGGTATGATACTGAGATTATTGTAGCAAGCATAAGAAATCCGCTCCATGTAGTAGATGCTGCAATGATGGCAGCAGATGTTGCTACAATCCCCTACAAGGTATTACTGCAATTAGCCTCCCATCCCCTGACAGACATAGGGATTAAAAAGTTCCTGGAGGACTGGCAGAAGGTTGGCAAGAATTAATAGTACCAAGATTTTAGCGATTCTAAAAATACAGAGCCACAGAGGAAAGCATTGTTCCCTTTGCTTTAGAATTTCTTTCCCTGTGCTCTGTGAAAATCATGTATTCCTAAAGCATCCTTATCCTTTTTTGGAAAAAGAAGATAAACAGGCGTGCCTTGTTTATGCTTGGGAGTGTC
>JAHFER010000168.1 GCA_023248365.1 Nitrospirota bacterium | reverse complement strand
ATCTCTGCTGAATTACTGGTAAGCATATATTTAAAGAACTTTCTTATATTGTCGTATATCTTCCTTCCCTCTCCAACTGACAAAACAATAGTGGCAAAATTGTCATCAAGGAGTATCATGTGTGCGGATTCTTTGGAAACATCCGTACCTGTTATCCCCATTGCAATACCAATGTCAGCCCTCTTTAAAGCAGGGGCATCATTAACACCATCCCCTGTCATAGCAACAAACTCTCCTTTATCCTGAAGCCCCTTAACGATCTTTAGTTTCTGTTCCGGTGCAACCCTGGCATAAACACTTATATCTTTTATCTTGCTTTCAAATTCATCCATCGGCAGTTTCTCAAGCCTCTGGCCTGTCATTACCTCACCGCCGTCATCTATAATGCCAATCTTTATTGCTATAGCCCTTGCTGTAATAGGATGATCACCGGTTATCATAACGGGTTTTATCCCTGCGGCCTTACATATGGAAACAGCATCAGCGGCCTCTTTCCTCGGCGGGTCCATTATCCCTGCAAAACCTAGTATGGTAAGTGCTTCTTCTACATGACCAGGACTCAGATCTTGCGGCAGAGAGTCCCATTTCCTTATGCCGATGGCAAGTACCCTAAGTCCGTCAGCAGCCATCCTCTCACTAACCCGTATCAATTCCTCTTTATCAATATCCTTTATGCCTGAAGAGGTCAACATATTCTTTGACTTGTTAATGATTACTTCCACTCCGCCTTTGGTAAAGGAAATAAATCCCCCTATTTCCCCCTTTAATAAAGGGGGACTTTCAAATCCATCCCCCATTAACAAAGTGGGACTTCCCAATATTCCTCCTTTTAACAAAGTGGAATTTTTAAATATTCCCCCCTTTAGAAAAGGGGGGTCAGGGGGGATTTGATGCACAGTCGTCATACACTTCCTGTTCGAATCAAAGGGAATCTCAGCAACCCTGGGATAAGATTTTTCAAGTTCTGGTTTTTTAAAACCTGCGGCTTCAGCAGATGCATAAAGCGCAGTCTCAGTCGGATCACCGGCAACCTTTCATTATTATCTCCGACTGCATCATTACTAAGCGCCATGGCCGTCATAAGAAGATGATGCGGATTATAAGTGTCTGGAGCGGAGCTTCCTGGCTCAAATTCCCCCGTTCCCCCCTTTTCTAAAGGGTGGGTGGTATGGAGGAGGATTACCTTCCCATCCACCCATATCTCTTCAACAGACATCCTGTTCATCGTGAGTGTGCCTGTCTTATCAGTGCAGATATATGTTACAGAACCAAGTGTTTCTACTGCCGGAAGCTTTCTTATAAGTACATTCTGTTTTACTAACTTCACGGCGCCTAATGACAGGGATATTGTTACTACTGCAGGAAGCGCCTCTGGAATAGCCGCCACTGCAAGACTTACTGAGGTCAGAAACATAAGAACAACAGACTCGCCTCTAATGATACCGACAAGAAATACTATAGCGCATATGCCAATTGCAGCAACCCCAAGCAGCTTGCCAACCTTTTCAAGCCGTTTTTGTAAAGGTGTTTTTACCCCCTCTTCCTCCTGAAGCATCGTGGCAATACTTCCGAGCTCTGTATCCATCCCTGTTGAAACAACCACCCCCTTGCCACGGCCATAACTTACAATAGTCCCCTTATAAGCCATGTTTTTCCTGTCGCCAAGAGGAATCATTTCTTCGTGCAAAGGAGATGTGTGTTTTTCAACAGGATGAGATTCTCCGGTAAGGGCTGCCTCTTCTATTTTTAAATGAAAACTTTCTATAACTCTTATATCCGCAGGCACTACCATACCCGGCTCTAACAGGACTATATCTCCTATAACAATTTCAAAAGAAGGAATCGGGGCTTGTGTCCCCTTCCGTATAATCATTGCAGTTGGCGAGGCCATCAGCTTCAGCGCCTCCATGGCCTTTCCTGCCCTGTACTCCTGAACAAATCCAATACCGGCGTTTATAATTACTATCACCATAATAGCAATTGTGTCTGCTGCTTCACCTATCACGCCTGAGACAATAGCGGCTGCAATAAGGATTAGAATCATGAAGCTTTTAAACTGGTCAAGAAACATCCCTGTAGCGCCCTTCTTTTTTACTTCTTTGAGTTCATTTGGACCATATGCAAGAAGGCGTCTCTTTGCCTCATTCTGATAAAGTCCTTCAGGGGATGTATTAAAGGCCATTAACACATCTTCAATTGTCTGCTGGTGATATTTTTGCATGGTAAATGGATTGTTACACTATAAGCTTTAAAAAATCAAGCCTGCAACAGTAGGTGTGATTTCCCCAATTACGCTGCCTGGACCTGGGGGCCGGAAGCCGCCCGGAGTTTGCCCGCTCATCAGTGGCACAGTTGGCCGCTCCCCACAGAACCGGTGCGCCCCGCCGGCAAATGATTGGTTTCCAGTAAAATTCTAATTGCAAAAATAATTCACAGACTTTATAATAACCCCTTTAAAGGCTGACACTCAATAAACGGATAATAGATAAGGAGAAAAATGATACGGCGTATTTTAATCCCGTTTGACCCATCCCCTTACGCCGCCGCTGCCCTGGAGTATGGCTGTTTTATTGCTAAACAATATAAAGCGGAAATTACCGGCGTGGTTGTACTGGATACACCCGGAATTGAGAAATCTATCGGCCCCATACCTCTGGGCGGACTTTACTACGCTGATAAGTTAGAGGAACAAAAAACAAAAGAAGCACATGAACACATTAAGGCGCTACTGGAAAAGTTTAAGGAAAAATGTGAGAAAGAAGGAGTTACCAATTCCGAAACCGAACTTCAGGGACTTCCAGGCGAACAGATTCTTCATACCTCGATCTTTTACGACTTAGTTGTTATGGGGCTGCGCACATCCTATCATTTCGAGACAGAGAAAAAAACGTACGATTCTATAGAAGAGATCCTGCATCATTCCAGCACCCCCATTTTAGCAGTCCCGGATCATTTTGAGCACAAAGAAAACAGGAATATCCTGATCCCTTTTAACGGGAGCCGGCCGGCATCCCGTGCACTGAAGAGTTTTGTTCATTTATTGAATGCTTCCGCTGCTGAAACTAATATCACTTTACTGATGTCTGACCCTGATGTAAACGCAGCAAGGTTCTATCTGGACGGCGCTGAGGCTTATCTCAAAGCCCATTCCTACAATAATATAAAAAAGGAATGGACCCCTCAGGATATTATTTCTGTTATTAAAGAAAAATATCTGGATTGGGCCGATTTGGTGGTACTCGGTGTACATTCTAAAAAAGGGCTGTTTGATTTTATGGTCGGCAGCCTTAGCAAGTCTCTGATAAATGAAGGCAATAAACCACTTCTGCTTGGCACATAAGAAAACTTGTTGCGGCTTTTTTGGAATTTTAATAATTAGAGTTTAATATGGTACTAAGTAAGAAACCGGGAATCCAGGCAAAAATCTCCATTTTTATCACCATTGTAATAGTATCTGTTCTTTCTGTCTCCACCTACATGTCACGGACACTGACGGAACAGAAGGCTGAGGAAAACCTGAAAGAGAGATACGTTAATATCGTAAAACAGATTGATTCCGGCATAGTAACAGCAGAAGAGTTGCACGATACTCTAACCCTCCAGGAAGAACTGACAAGCCTGGTAAAGGTAAGGCCAAATATCGTACTGGTTGAAATATTTGAGCTGACAGGGGATAAAATCCGTATTGCAGCCGGTAAGGGGGCAGAGTACAACAATCCCTTAACTCTCCCTGCCGCGGCTGAGATTAGTGCAATTAAGGATGGAGAAGTAATTGCCAGATTAGATACTAAAGGAAATGAGCGGGTCTGGAATATCCTTGCTCCAATACGTATCAATAAAAATGTGGCAGGCCTGATCCTGGCAAAAATCTCAACAAAGGAATTTGATTCACTCGTTTATAAGGAACGACAGCAGGCATTTATTGTTACAGGAATAACAGCATTAACCATTCTTATTTTCCTGGTTTTGTATCTCAGGAGAACCATAAGTAAACCTATTAAGGAGCTTATATCTGCCATGTCCGGGGCTGAAGGCGGAGACCTGGGTAATAAAGTGCTTATTCATTCCAATGATGAAATAGGGAGACTTGCAGAGCAGTTCAATAAAATGATCCATAAGATTAGAGATTTCAACAATGACCTGAAAACTGAAATCCAGCAGGCAACAGAAAAACTTAATAACCGGTATGAAGAACTCATCAGTGTAAACAAAAGACTCTCAGAGGCACAACTTCAGTTAGCACACTCGGAGCGGTTGGCAGCGGCCGGTCAGGTGGCAGCAGCAATGGCTCACAGGATTGGAACACCGCTCCACTCTATATCAGGTCATCTCCACCGGCTTAAATCAGATACATCCGCAAGCAAGCAGGAAGAGCGGATTCTAATTATAGAATCCCAGATTGACAGGATTGTAGAGAGCGTGCAGGAGCTTTTGAATTCTGTCCGGAAACCACAGCCAATAATGGAAATGATTAATATTAATAATTTGCTTGAAGAACTCTTTAATCTGGTCAGCCCGGTCATATCTTCACCTGGGATTAAGGTCATAACACGGTTTGAACCGGGCCTGCCGGATATAAAGGGTGATGTAATCCTGTTGCAGGAGGCCTTCTTAAATCTGTTCACCAATGCCATAGATGCCATGCC
>JAHFER010000167.1 GCA_023248365.1 Nitrospirota bacterium | reverse complement strand
CATGCAGAAGATAATACAGGGTGAATATTGCGGAAAATGCCACAATGGGAATATTGCATGGGCGCCTCTTTATTGTGACAGATGTCATTCAGGTGCAAGTACGGTTGTTATTCCGGGAGCCAGGGGATTTCTTAAATAAATCTATATAAAAGTTAACAGTAATCATACATTCTACAAGGTTATAGAGGGGGAATTAAGATGGATCGCAAATATAAATTCAGGTATTTTATAGCTACTGTACTTATTGGAGTAGTTATCCTAGTAGTTGGAGCTTGTACAAGAGGAGTGAAAGAACAAACAACGGCCGCAGTAGAAACACCGCCTCCGGTGGCAGAAGCTGCTCCTGCACCAACGGCAACACCTGCTGCTGAACCTGCGCCAACGCCGGCACCGGAACCTGCTCCGGTTGCAGCGCCAACGCCCGCTCCTGTGGCGCCAACCTCTTCAGCTAACGTACCTGACCAGTTTAAGGATATAGATCCATCCCTGTTAATATATTTAAGTTCAAGAGGAGTTGTTGCTGGTACGGGTGACCAGACTAAAGTTGCCGGAGATGCAGAAAAGATAGGTCAGACACAGCATCCTGCCGCAATGGAACTTGGTAAACTTCCAAAGGATAAATACGGATTGGTTGACTGGGCAACGGCCATCAAGAACGGAAATGTAAAACCTCTCGATTCATTAGAGCCGGGCGCTTATCCTGCTCCTCCTTTCAACCTTGATATAGTAGTTCATACAAAAAGCAATTTTATGAATGAGGTGGTATTTCCTCATTATGTCCATACCCTCTGGCTTACCTGTACAAACTGCCATACTCAGATTTTCCAGATGAAGGCCGGTGGAAATCCTGATATGACAATGGCAAAAATAGCTAACGGGCAGTATTGCGGGAGATGTCACAATAGAGTTGCATTCCCGCTTACTGATTGTACAAGATGTCATGTCAGGCCGAAGGAGGCTTCAAAATAATCTCCTTTTGTTAAAAGGTAAAGGGAAAAACACAATTGAGACGAATTTACTGGACAACATTTTTCTTTGTTATAGTAACCGGATTACTTATAGTTAAAGGTGTATCCGCAGAGGAGGCTGTAAAACCCTCAACTGTTTTTGAGGTTCATATTCCCAAAGCAGCAGACAAGTTTGAACCGGCCTTATTAAAGATAAAGGCAGGAGATACTGTAAAATGGATAAATGATGATGACAGGAAGCATGTTATTGCAAGTATACCTGGGAAAGGGACAAACGATAAAGAGCTATTTGCGCCTCAGATAGTCCCTGGCAATTCATGGAGTCATACTTTTACAAAATCAGGAGAGTATCCTTATTTCTGTTACATACACTATGTAATGATGGGGGCAGTCGTTGTTGAAGAAGCGCCGGGACAAGCGAAATAGTTGATATTTAAAATGGCAACAAAAAAGTTCTCCCGTATAACGCTCTTTACATTTTTAATTATTTTTCTCACATTTGTAATTTGCCTGTCTGAAGCATATACCCAGCAGGGTCCTAAGCCTCAGGACCCTGCGTTAGCGAAACAACCCCAGGTTATTCCGTTACAGATCTTACCAAAAGATAATGCCGGTAATGTTGACTGGGTTAAAGCCTTAAGACAGGGGATTATAAAACCCCTTGATACATTAGACCCCAAAAAAATATCATCACCGGTTATTGACCTTGACATAAACTTTAAGGTAAAGGGGGATCTGCCTGACGTAGTATATCCTCATTTTCCACACACACAGTGGTTAGCATGCAACAACTGTCATCCAAAGATATTTATAATGTCCGCAGGGGCAAATAAGATAACTATGAAAAAGATAGACGAAGGGCAATTCTGCGGAAGATGTCACGGTGTTGTAGCATTCCCACTCTCCAACTGCTCCAGATGCCACTCCAGGCCAAAACGATAATCCCCAGAATTCCAATTAACCACTGAGACACTGAAAAACATAATTTCTCACACAAAGACACAAAGCAACAAAGAATTGAAAAGTCTATACTTATCGTGAGACCCGTGATTTTGTTCCGTCATGCCCGAAGTTTTCAGTCGGGCATCCAGTTGCTTTGTTTCCTGGCCAGGTAAAATTTCCATTTACGCACATATCTCGTTCTGTTATATTATCATCAGAAAAAAATGAAACTTACTGATAACGAAATATTTGGAGGAAGGCAGGCCGCTTCCTGATATGTACCGTTTTCTCCTCTTTGGAGACAAAAGGGAAGTAGAGCTTGTTTGGAATGGCAAGACGGTTGATATTTTTGGAAATGATACTATGAAGGTGGTGGAGGTGAATATTTAAATGATTAAAAAGATTATTATCGAAAATTTCAAGAAATTTGAAAAAGCTGAAATTGAACTCGGCTATGATACCATACTTTTTGTCGGGCAAAACAATGGCGGTAAGACAACAGCTTTACAAGCACTAAGTTTATGGAGCTTCCTGGCACAACAGTGGCAAACTAAAAAAGGTGGAAGTAAGGCAAAAAAACGGACGGGAGCGCCGATCCCAAGAAATGAGGTTTGGGCCGCACCTGTGCGTGAAGCAAGAATGCTATGGAACAATGGCGATGTAAAGGACAAGAAATCGAAACAGGTAAATATCCGGATTACGGTATATGGCGTCAATGGCGAACCCTGGGAGTATGGAATGGAAGCTACCTACTCAAACAGGGAACTCCTCTTTTGTAAACCCACCAATCCCATTGCTCAACCTCCAAAAGAGGCGAGAGCTGTTTTTCTTCTCCCCCCACTTTCTGGTGTTCAAACCTCGGAAAAGAGGATAGATCTTGGCGCCCAACTTCGCGTCATCGGCGAGGGGCGGCCTGGAGAAATTCTCCGCAATCTACTGTGGCAATTGCATGAAAATTCACCTGAGAAATGGGGTGACCTTAAGCGAAGGGTTAGAGACCTCTTTGGCATGGAACTGCTGCCGATACATTACAATGAGCTTGCTGATCCCGATATCAACGTTTATTACCAACCCATCTTGCCGGACAAGAAAAAGATTAAAACACCTTTAGAAATAGCAAGTGCGGGCAGCGGCTTTTTACAATTTCTATTGCTGGCTGCTTTCATGTATGTTCACGAGAAATCTGTTCTGCTGATTGACGAACCTGACAGTCATATGCATGTCTTCTTACAACGCGGAATGTTTGACTGGCTTCAAGAGCTGGCGAAGAAGAATGGTTCTCAATTGATCATTTCCACGCACTCGGAGGTGCTGGTCAATGCTGCAGAACTGGAACATGTAACCACATTCTTTGGTGAACGTCCCAATAAACTAAGATTTAGGAGCAGTAACCTTATTCATGCCCTTAGGGAGGTTTCACCTTTGGATGTCATCAATACCGAATGGAAGAAGACGATATTTTTCGCTGAAGGAGATACTGACCTTCGTATCCTTAAGGCATGGGCAGGTGCAATGAAACATCCCATCTTGCCGCATCTGGATAACATTAATTTTCGCCCCTTAAATACCAATGAGATCGGTACAGCAAAAAAACAGTTTATGGCCTTGAAAGAAGTTATTGAAGGTAACTTAGAGGCTTTTTGCCTGCGTGATGGAGATGTATCCAGAACAGAAGATTTGCCGTCTGGTTTTCACATTCACTATTGGAGTCGAAAGGAAATAGAGAACTACCTTATTCATCCGGTTGTTTTAATGCGCTTTGTTGAAAAGCGAGGCACTTTACCCCTTTTTCAAAAACCGGCGGAAGACTATCTGAAAGACAACCTGCCGCCTAAGGTTTACCGTGATTCGATAAAAGAAAGTATTGACGGCAACGGGAGTGATTTTCTGAAGGGATTTTTCGATATTCTGAGACTTCCGATCAGTAAGGGTGAATACTGGGAAATTGCCCAGGAAATGAATGAGGATGAAATCCCGTCAGAAGTACATGAAGTTTTAGATAAGCTCAACAACTTTTTAAAACAAGACTGACTTTTGTTGCTAAATAGCATAAGACAATGAAGTCGAAATTAAATCTATTTTGAATTTAAACTAAACTTACAGACACTAAGGCGCTACACCCAAAATTTCCTCAATCATTTTATGAGATACTTGAACCGGCCTACCGCTGGTTTCCTGCTGATGAGGCTTTGCGGGAGCAGGGATATGAGAAACTCTTGCCGCCTCTTGTTGCTTCCATTTGAAAGAAAGTTAAAGAATGGCGGGACACAGGCTATAGAGGGGCAAGTCCTACAAGTATCGCCCTTCTCAGATGGTAGTTTCAGACTGAACATTTATTACCGCAGGCTGCCTACTATAATAGCGCAGAGGACAAATTCCAATATTATTTTGGACAGCGGGAGGCAGTAGAAACCGTAATATATTTATATGAAGTAGTCGGGGTGAAGGATAAATACGATTTGATTAGATTTGACAGCTCCGGCGCCGTCTCTGCCGGCATGTTTGCCGAGAATTTGATAAATTTAAGCCAAAAAAATTTACAGAACTCATAAGAATCTTTGGCTCATAGTGTCTCAGTGCCTCTGTGTTCCGATAAATGATAAACCTATCTTATCTCTACCGGCAGTCTTACAATAAAGGAGACACCTTCATTGGGTCTGTTCTTAACACTAATATTTCCGTTATGGGTCTAAATTATCCGGTGTACAATGGCAAGTCCGAGGCCTGTACCGGATGATTTTGT
>JAHFER010000166.1 GCA_023248365.1 Nitrospirota bacterium | reverse complement strand
CCCCTCCGAGTGAACCCGGAATCCCAACAACAAACTCAAGGCCTGAAAGACCTTTCTGTACTGTGAAGTTAAGCAATCTGGACAAGGCAACTCCGGCCCCTGCATATATAAATGACCAGTCTGCATCTTCCCTGACAGTGACTATGTTTCTGAAACAATCTCCTGCCATCCTCGAAGCAAGGGATATAACTATTCCCTTCATCCCCTTATCACGAACAAGAATATTCGTGCCTTCACCCAGAACGAACAGCGGGATTCTTTCAGACCTGGCTTTTTTAATAATGCAGGATAGTTCTGTTTCGTCAGAAGGAAAGACCATTGCATCAGCAGGCCCGCCTATTCTGAAGGACGTGTGCTTACTCATTGGTTCATTGAAAAGCGCAGTCCCCTTCAATCCTGAAAGTAATGCATTGAAATGATCCTTCGTTTTTACAGTCATTTTAAAATCCCTCAAAAAGTCAGTTTGATTCCTGTAAAATCTGTCTTCCTGTCTTCCAGATGTCACCTGCACCGAGTGTTATTATCATATCACCCGGCATTATAATCTTCTGAACATAACCGTAGATGTCATTCTTATTTGGTATATACACCACATCTTTATGGCCCTGTTTACGGATTTCTTCGCAAAGCCGTTCACCTGTTACACCCTCAACCGGTTTTTCTCCTGCAGGGTATATTTCCGTAACAATAAGGATGTCAGCATTATCAAAGGCGCCGGCAAATTCGCGCATTAAGTCTCTGGTTCTTGTATAACGATGGGGCTGGAATAATACTACAGTTCTCCTTCCCCACCCGTCTTTTGCAGCAGACAGAGTAGCCTTGATCTCTGTAGGGTGATGTCCGTAATCATCAACTATCAAAACATCATCAGAATCTTTATTCATGCTTTCAGTGCCGGCAATTCTGCCTATAACCTGGAATCGCCGTTCTACGCCGCTGAAGTCCTTGAGTGCCTTCCTCACATCGTCTATCTTTATATCAAGCTCGATCGCAATCCCGATGCACGTCAGGGCGTTACTGATATTATGAACTCCTGGTACCGGTAATACGAATTTTCCCATATCTGCGCCTTTATATAAGACCCTGAAGTGAGATTTTCCATTATGAACCTCAATGTCAGTTGCAGTAATGTCCGCCTTCCCGCGAATGCTGTATGTCATGTATCTCTTTTCAATAAACGGGAGTATATCCCTGACATTTTCATTGTCAGCACATAGTATGGAGACCCCGTAAAATGGTATCTTGTTAATAAAATTGATGAAGGTCTTTTTTATACTGTCAATATCATTGTAAAAATCAAGGTGTTCAGCATCTATATTGGTAACAATGGCGATAGTAGGGGAGAGCTTGAGAAAGGAACCGTCGCTTTCATCTGCCTCTGCAACTAAGAACTCGCTCTGACCTAACTTCGCATTACTGCCGATGCTGTTAAGCTTACCGCCAATAACAACTGTGGGATCCATGCCTGCTGAGGCCATTACGCTTGCGATCATTGATGTTGTGGTAGTTTTGCCGTGTGCCCCTGCTACTGCTATCCCGAATTTAAGCCGCATCAATTCTGCCAGCATCTCTGCCCTCTGTATCACCGGTATGGAGGCATCTCTTGCGGCCTTTACTTCTGCATTATCATGAGAAACTGCTGATGATATTACTACGACCTGAGCGCCCTTTACATTAGAAGGGCTGTGGCCTATTGTTATGTGTCCGCCGGCCTTTCTGAGCCTTTGTACTACCTCTGTCTCATTCATATCTGAGCCGGTTACTCTATATCCAAGATTCAGCAGGACTTCGGCAATCCCGCTCATGCCTGATCCGCCGATACCTACGAAGTGTATATGCTGTATTTTTCTAAACACGTTCCCTCCCTCCTAACTTCTTCATGCATCCCTGTGAAAAATATAACCACAGAGACACAGAGGCACAGAAAAAAGTCAAATATTAAAAATAAAAATGTAAAATTACAATTCAAAAATCAAAATTTTCATCTCCGTGTCTCTGTGTCTCTGTGTTTGATTTGTTTTATGCGCATCCTGCAATCTCTCTGCACAGATTCACAATATCACTCGCCGCGGTCTTTCTATATATCCCTGCACTCTTCTCAGCCATATCTTTTAGCTTATCTCTGTTATACAAGAAATACGTTATTTTTTCAGCTATTATTTTTTCTGTGAGGTCTGATTCTAAAATTATCTCTGCTGAACCAATAGATTTAAGATATTCTGCATTCTGTTTCTGATGGTCATGTGCTGCAAAAGGGTAGGGGATAAGTATTGCCGGTCTTCCACATGCAGAGATCTCCGCAATGGATGTTGCCCCTGCCCTTGAAATTACAATATCCGCCTTATTATAAGCCTCTTCCATATTATAAATATAAGGCTTTACCTCTGCAGAAATGCCTGCCTTTTTATAAGAGTCTTTGACCCATTCAAGGTCCTTTTCTCCTGTCTGATGCAGAAAGCTTATAGTTGAGGCCTCCTTTTTCAGATATTCAAGGGAGTCCACAACGGCCTTATTGATAGTCCTGGCCCCCTGACTGCCGCCAAAAACAAAGATTACAAAGTCATTCGTCTTTTTATGAGGGCACCCTATTATACCCTTCCTTACAGGATTACCAAGCACTTCCACATTTCTTTTAAAATATTTTTTTGATCCATCAAAGGCCACGACAACCCTTTTAACCATATGTGATAAGACCCTGTTAGCAAGTCCCGGAAACAGATTCTGTTCCATAATAATTGTAGGAAATCTTAGCATTGCCGCAGCAGACAGCATTGGCACTGATGCGTAGCCTCCGACTCCTATAACAACATCAGGGTTAAATCTTCTTAGTATTGAGATTGCCCTGATGAAACCTCTTAACATCTTTACTCCTGATATTAGTTTTAAAGCAATCTTTTTATTTGCAATACCTCCGGCAGGGATGGTCTCTAATTTATATCCCTCTTTTGGAAGTATCCTTGCCTCTATTCCCTGTTGTGTTCCTACAAAAAGTACCTCAGAACTCCTGTCCTGCCTGTAAATTTCTTCTGCCACTGCTATCCCGGGATAGAGATGCCCGCCAGTACCGCCACCTGCAATTAATACACGCATTCATTTAGCCAATTTTAATTTCCAGCTTTTTTGTGATTGTGCCATCTTGTTCTTACTATACGTTATAAACCAGTGTGTCTCTGCCTTTGATGTATCAGGTTCCTTTCCTGAGATGGCATAGAGAATTCCAATCATTGCCATATTTGTCAATAGAGATGTGCCTCCGAAACTGATAAAGGGGAGGGCCAGTCCTTTTGTAGGAAACAGGCCTGTTACAACAAACAGATTGAGCACTATCTGAACACCTATAAATATCGTTATTCCTGTAGCAAGATAGCCCTCAAACGAGCCCCAGTGGGCCTTTATTATCCTGAAACACCTCCATAGTAAAAATATAAAAAATGCTGTCAGCAAAAAGCATCCTGCAAAACCTAATTCTTCTCCAATAACTGAGAATACAAAGTCTGTATGCGCCTCAGGGAGAAAGAAGAGTTTTTGTCTGCCTTCACCAATTCCTTTTCCCATAAGCCCGCCATTGCCAAAGGCCAAGAAGGATTGCCTGATCTGGTATCCAACACCATAGGGGTCAGACCATGGATCTAAAAAGGCCTTAACCCTGTTTATCCTGTATCCCATGTTTTTTACGAGAAAAAAACCGATTGGCAGAGCGAACAGAGAAAGCCCTCCTATGTGGGCCATACTGGCCCCTCCTATAAAAAGCAAAGCTGCTGAGCCTGCACCTATGACAAATGCGGTACCCATATCCGGTTCCGCCAGAATAAGTCCGAAGGTTATACCAACCACAAGAAGCGGCGGGATAAATCCGCTCCAGAAATCCCTTATCTTCTCACCTCTGTTAATCAGATATCCGGAGACATAGATTATTATAGCCAGCTTTGCCAGTTCAGAAGGCTGGAATGACATCGGACCGACCCTGAACCAGCGTCTTGCGCTGTTAATTTTAGAACCAATCCCGGGAACTAATACAAGGAGCAGCAAAATCCAGGATATTAACATTAGCGGCATTGAGAGCCTCTTCCAGGTCTCAATATCAATACGTGAAACTAAGATCATTCCTACGATGGAAATTGCTGTCCAGGCAACTTGCCTCTTAAGAAAATAGAAGGAGTCTCCATGAATATCAAAGGCCATTATTGCACTTGAGCTATAAATCATAATAGTTCCGAATGCAACCAGCGCAAATACTGCAATTAGAAGTATCTTATCTTTCTTAACAGGGTCGTGCGAGGTGTTGTCTTTCAATGCCCCGGAAAAGAGTATATTATTTTTTAAAAGGTTCATCATAAGCGCACCATCACCCTTACCCTCTCCCTGAGGGAGAGGGGATTTTCATTACTATTTCCTTGAAAATCCTTCCCCTGTCCTCAAAATTTTTAAACATATCAAAGCTTGCACATGCAGGGGAGAGGAGTACTGCATCTCCTTTTACTGCATCCCTTCCTGCGGCCTGAACCGCTTCTTCAAGCGAATCTGCATATATAGTAGAGGTAAGATCACCTATTGACGTTCTTATCTTTTCTTTAGCTTCTCCTATAAGTATCAGCTTCTTTACCTTTAATTTAATAAGAGGTCTTAGCGGCGAGAAATCACTTCCTTTGTCCCTGCCGCCGGCTATTAACAATACCGGTTCACTAAATCCTTCAAG
>JAHFER010000165.1 GCA_023248365.1 Nitrospirota bacterium | reverse complement strand
AATCCCATTTAAAACCACAGAGACACAGAGTTTTTTTATTTGAAAACGTAAATCTCAAATCTTTTCTCTGTGTCTCAGTGCCTCTGTGGTTAATTTTCATGTCCCTTTGTGAGCCGTGCAGATTATATCATACCCAAACTTATCGTGCATACTTCAATCCTTCCACTTTCTCTTACCCTCATCAACATACAGCATCTCATGTGCCTCAAACAACAGGTCAGGTATCTTCAGATTTTCAGGACAGCGCGGCAGACACTCATTACACCTGGTACAGCTTGTGGCCTTCATTCCTCCGAACCAGTGATCTGCATTTCCAAACATCTTATACCTGTATCTTCCGAATTCAACCATATCAAATGCAATAGCAAGATTCCTCAGCCTTAACACCTCCGGAATATTTATCCCCTCAGGACATGGAAGACATTTATGACATAAGGTGCATAGGGTATCCCCAAGTCTTTTATACTGTTTATCTAACCTGTTTATGACCTCCTGTTCCGCCTCTGTCAACGCCCCATCAGCCTCAAGCGCCTTAAGATGCGGCTCAAACTCATCCGGATGTGATGCGCCAACTGTTACAGTAGTTATCTCCTTATGTGAAAGGCAGAACCTGTGATTAATCGTAATAGGATGATACGGAACAGTGAGCCTTTTTAATAATTCCGGCGGCCTGTATAACTGCCCACCCTTATCCGTAGGGGAAATAATAAGGACTCCCATATCCTTCTCTCCTGCCCTCACAACAGCAGGCAGATTCCTCTGATTAAAGTAGTAGTAGTGGAGATTGACTGACTCAAATTCTCCAGTGTCTATTACCCGCAGTATGTTATCAATAGTACCGTGTGATGAAAAACCCACATGCCTTATCAGCCCCTCAGACATAGCCTGATGAACAGCCTCAAGCGCCCCGCCTTTCCTGAAGGTCTGGTCAATCTGTTCTTCTGTATTTATGCCGTGCAGATCAAAGTTGTCTATGTAATTAACCTGAAGCCTGTTCAAAGACTCTTCAATATATTGTCTGTAATTCTGATAATGTTTGGTGGTAATCTTTGTGGTAAGTATAAATCCTGAACGGTCAAAACTTTTAAGCGCCCTTCCTAAAATCTCCTCACTATTTTCATAACCTCGGGCAGTCTCAAAGTGGTTTATCCCCAGGGCCATAGCCCTGTGTACTGTTGCAATGGCCTGCTCTTCCGGGACCTCAGGCAACTGCATCGCCCCGTATGTCAGAACAGAGAGATTAAGCCCTGTCTTTCCGAATCTTCTTCTCTGGATATTCTGCCTCCCTGATAAATGGAAGTGCCGGCAGCTCAACAGTTATACCGGCCATTTTCATGAATTTAAGTCTCCTGCGGAGACTTTTGGCAAGTGCAAGATTCTTCCTGCCGGTAGGATCTTCCCTGAGACATAACGCCTTTTCTCCGTTACATATAACATCAATAACAGCGCCTAATGAACGCTGATAATACTCCTCAGCATCTTCCTTATGCAATGCCCACTTGGAATAAGAAGATAATCTGTTAATCATTTTATGCCAGTGTTCCATACGGTTTAACACCATGACATTGTTAAATATAGTCTTGTTGGTCCTGAACGACAGCAAATTATGATCTAATACATTCTCAAGGAGAGGGTCATTATCCTTATGAACATCCTTCATAATCCCGTAAGGCAAATCCCACACTACCCTGTCAGCCAATGCATCAAAGCGCATCTCCCAATAGACGTGCCTGAGAAGACGTGTTGAGTAAGATGTTACCATTTTCTCCGGGACAAAGTAATTGTGTGCAATAGTATCCGCTGCAAGATGACTCAGATATCCATAAGCAAATGCTTCCTGAGACGGACTGTTTGACTGCTCCATTACCTTAAAACCAATCCGCCAGTTATGGCAATGATTCAATGCCCTTGTAAATTTCTTTCCCACTACAATATCTGCACTGATACAGCCATAAAGATAATCATAAGGATACGTCTCAAGCAGGATTTTTACAGGTGCAACTATAAGAGATGGACTGCTAAGGATTTGCCAGCCGAGCTGCAGATGAGTTGCCGGGCCCCAGGCATATACATTGTCCGGACATAGAAACAAAAGGGAAAAAAATATTAGAGAAAAGATTATAAACACGTGTTAGAAACCTTTATAGGTTAAAGACTGACGGCTTCGTAAAAAGTCCATCTGCGGCGTTGCGATGCATCCTTCGTCATTGCGGCGTACCAACAAAGTACGCCTCATTCCTCAGGATTTGCGCGCCTTGCACCTGGAGCTTTTTACAAACCCGTCCGCTTCCATGACTTTTTACGAGGCCATCAAGACTGAGGCTCTTGCAAAAGTCGTCATTCCCGTGAAAACGGGAATCCAGAAGTTTTGCAACCTATTTAAAGACTGGATTCCCACTTTCGTGGGAATGACGAGATAGGTTTTCTTAAGGCTTCTGCAAGAGCCTCGGCTATCTAACATGTTAAGCCCTTTTATACCATTTGTAAAGAATTTACAGGCTGTCTAATCTCTGTTTCCTCTTCCTTGCGGCCTTTGAAAGCTTGTTGGGGTTGCCCTTCTTTTTTACTGAGAACGTCCTGTAATTCGGATCTTCATCCCTGAAACTTATATCAGCTTCAGGGTTGCTATTATAATAAAGCTTGAATATGAATTCCTCTGACGGTATTGCTGTATGACCTGCACTCTCCGCATACGAGGCGACCTCCTTATCAGAAGTAATCACTGTATATTCCACATCATGATCTTTCACCATCCTCTTGATAATATCATCCGCCTTTTCGCCTAACCTCGAAAACACAATATTAATCCCCATCGTGCGTTCATGACTTTCAGTTATCCATCCACCCTTTTCGCCGTCAAATACAACTATCATATTATGATTCTTTTGTGTCCTGTACTGACTTAATTTCAGGAGAAACCTTTCCCTGTTAGCCTCAAGATTCCCCCCAAGACCATCCATTTTAGCCATCAGATTATACCCGTCTATCAGGATATTCGCCATGCAGGTCAATATAAACATAATGGGAAAGATTGTAAAGGGGAGATGTAATGTTCGGGCAATTCTTTTCCAGCCTACAACTCATTCTCATTTATATCAGCAATTTTCATAATTGCCTTCAGCATACCTATCTTAATATCCCTATTGCTATGAATAGGGATACTTATTCGCTCTTTTCTACCAAGTTTCATATATACATGATGGCTTCCATGAATATTTTTCAATTGCCATCCCTTATTTTCTAATAACCTGCACAATTGCTTACCAGATATGCTTTTCATACTGCGATTTCCAGAACTTTGTCCTGAGGCTTTAATTCAATTTCATTGGTATCAACGGATAAGCAGGCTTCAATTGCCTCGTATATATTCTGTAATAACTCTTCCCATGTATCGCCCTGAGTAAGACATCCGGGTATCGCAGGTACTTCTGCCCAGTAACCGCCTTCTTCTGCCTCGTGTACTACTACTTTAAGTTTCATTTATTTGCCCTCCAATCACGTTTTTTATTCTATGCGTCATCATTTCATTGCTAAGAGTGCGGCTTTACCTTCTATGGATGAAGAACAGTTTATCACATACAGTACCGGAATGTAATAATCATACGGAAACCTGCCAGTTCCTACTCCCCTATATGCAGCAACAGCCCCCTGACCTTGACGCTCCGGAACATGGCGTAGAAGAATAGGATGGAGCCGATGAGGTAGATGGCGTCGAGGCCTGCGGCCCACATCAGTTCATTTACAGGGAATTCTCCGTGCTTAATGACGGCCCGCATACCCTCAAAGATATGGGCGGCGGGGACGAATTTGGCAATGGTCTGGAGGAACTTCGGAAGGACTGAGACGGGATAGAAGACAGCGGAAATAGGTTGGAATAGGAAGGCGATTCCCCAGGCCAGTACCTCTGCCTTCTGTCCGTACCTAAGGATAAACGAAATTGTCAGGATGCCTACTGCCCACCCCATAAGGGTAAGGCACAGGATAAAGGGGAGAAGTGATATCCCGAGGGTAAATAGGTTGAATGAGTAGATGAGCCATGCAAGGGTAATGGTAACTGCGGAGGCGGAAAGAAGTTTCATAATGCTGATTACCATCGTGGCAATGATGAATTCACCGGGGCGTAGCGGGGAGACAAAGAGGTTCATCAGGTTCCTCGACCACATCTCTTCGAGGAATGAGATTGATATCCCCTGCTGGGAACGGAAGAGCATGTCCCACAGGATCAGTGCGCCGATGAAGAAGGTGACAAAACCCGGCAGTCCTCCTTTATACTGCTCCAGATAGACAGAGATAAACCCCCAGACCAGCAGGTCTAAGAGGGGCCAGTAGAAGGTCTCCATGAGACGTGCTATGCTCCTTTTATAAAGATAAAGGTGGCGGAGGACAACGGCATAGATACGGTAAAAGCTCACTCTCCCTCCCTGGCAATCTTCAGAAACAGTGCCTCGAGGTGTTCCTCCTCATAGCGCTTCAGTATCGCTTTGGGCGTTCCCTCTGCAATGATCTTACCGCGGTGGAGGAAGATTATCCGGTCGCACATCTCCTCCATCTCTTTCATATTATGGGAGGTGTAGAAGATGCTCAGCCCCCTGCTCTCCCGTCTCATTTTCAATATACTTCGTGTTCTGTCTGCAATATCCGGATCAAGGCTTGAAGTAGGCTCATCAAGGAACAAGACCTCAGGGTCATTTAGAAATGCCT
>JAHFER010000164.1 GCA_023248365.1 Nitrospirota bacterium | reverse complement strand
TCTCTATCCCCCATAAAAAGTCTGATATTCTCTGAGGCCCGGCTAATAAAGTCTTCACGAACATCATAGGATATTATAACCCCTCTGTCACCAACAGATCTAAGCAACGCCATTGTCAGGGCGCCGGAACCAAGACCTGCTTCAACAACCTTTGCACCTGGGAAAATATCTCCAAGCATAAGAATCATCCCTATGTCCTTTGGATAAATTACCTGCGCACCCCGCGGCATCTTTAAAATATGTTCAGAGAGTGTGGGTTTTAATGCAATAAACTTTGTACCTCTTGAAAACGTAACTATAGAGCCGTCTTCCTGTCCAATAATATCATCATGAAGAATTTTGTCCCCGCTGAATTGAAAAATCTTACCTTTACAAAGGGTAAGGCCATACTGCCTCCCCTTTTTATCTATAAGGTGAATCCTCTCTCCATCAATAAATTTCATATTAGAGTTATAATATCCCAATATAGACCAAATTTCAATCATATCAGGAAAGAAAAATTGACATCATCAATTTATGGTGTTACGGTTATAGGTGATATAAATTTCTTTTTGAAAGGTGGTGATAAGACTTTACAACTGTAAAAGATGAATTAACATTTGACCCAGAGGAGGTGTAGTATGGAGTCGAAGGTAATTAACACATCAGATAAAATATTAACAATTGTAAAGCAAAAAGGTACCATTTCTTTTACTGAGTTAGAAGGGAGTCTTGATGACTCATATAATTTGATATTCCTTGCTATTGATAAACTTGTACGTGAAGACAAGATATCCCTTAAACGTGACCAGGCTGAATATCTCCTCTCCACCAGAAACCACATACTTGGATTAAACGGTCTCATTAAAAACCACATGATATAAAATATCTTATTCTTCTGTTGACGTTTTCTTTGACTATTTTGAATACTAACAAACCTAATTAAAAAATAAAGGCGATTAGTTATTTTCTTCTTAAGCATCATGTGCTACGATAATTATGATGCTGGCCAAACTAACAAAAAACGCCATAATAATCCTCAAAAGGAGGTATCTGAGGAGAAATCTCCAGGGTAAGATTATAGAAACCCCGGATCAGATGTTACTGCGTGTTGCCAGGCAGATTGCAAAGGCTGACAGGATATATAATCCAAAAACCCTCATCCATAAGACTGAAAAGACATTTTATGAAATGATGGCACAACTTGAATTCCTGCCTAATTCTCCCACTCTTATGAATGCAGGAAAGAAGGAGGGTCAGCTTGCAGCGTGCTTTGTAATCCCTGTTGAGGATTCTCTGGAATCCATATTTGAGGCAGTTAAGATTACAGCAATCATCCATCAGACCGGCGGTGGAACCGGGTTCTCTTTCAGTAAGCTCCGCCCAAAGAATGATGTAGTTGCTTCTACAGGAGGTATTGCAAGCGGACCAGTATCATTCATGAAGGTTTTTAATACCGCAACAGATATTATAAAACAGGGAGGTTCCCGCAGAGGCGCTAACATGGGTGTACTTAGGGTTGATCATCCGGACATAATAGAGTTTATACGGGCAAAAGAAGACACAGCAGAACTTACAAATTTTAATATCTCTGTTGCTGTTACTGATAAATTTATGAAGGCCATTAAAGAGGATAAGACATATAATCTTGTTAATCCAAGGACTGGTAAGATTGTAAAACGCCTCATGGCAAAGGAAATATTAAGGGAAATATCAGAGGCTGCGTGGCATACCGGCGATCCTGGCGTTCTATTTATAGACAGAATCAATCAACAAAACCCGACAAAAAAAATAGGAGAAATTGAAGCCACAAATCCCTGCGGAGAACAGCCTCTTCACCCTTTTGAATCATGCAATCTTGGTTCGATTAACCTTACAAAGATGCTTAAAAAGGAGAAAAAGACATGGAAAATAGATTATGATAAACTTACTAAAACCGTATTAGAATGTACTCATTTTTTAGACAATGTAATAGATATGAACTATTACCCGCTGCCTCAGATTGAGGCAATTACAAAGGCTAACAGGCGTATTGGACTTGGGATTATGGGGTTTGCCGATATGCTGTTAATGTCAGGAATACCCTATAATTCTGAAGATGCATTGAAGATTGCTGAAGAGATTATGAGTTTTATCCAGGCTGTCTCAAGAAAAACATCTGCAAGATTAGCAGAAGAACGGGGTGTCTTCCCAAATTTTAATCAAAGTGTATACTGTGATGCTGGTGGACCTTTTTTCAGGAATGCCACGACAACAACTATAGCTCCCACTGGTACAATAAGCATAATAGCAGGTTGTTCAAGCGGCATTGAACCAATTTACGCAGTGAGTTTCGTAAGAAATGTGCTGGAAGATGCCAGGCTTTCGGAAATAAATCCTGTTTTTAAAAAGATGGCTATGAAACGGGGAATATATAATGATGCGCTTTTAAACGCTATATCCAGGTCAGAATCTATACAGGAAATACCCGCCATACCACAGGACATAAAGGATTTATTTGTTACTGCGTTTGACATACATCCTGAATGGCATATAAAGATGCAGTCAGTCTTTCAGAGATTTTCAGATAATGCCGTGTCCAAGACCATAAACCTCCCTAATACTGCAACAGTTAAAGATATAGAAGATGCCTATTTAACTGCCTATCACTTTGGATGCAAAGGGGTTACTGTGTTCAGGACAGGAAGCCGCAGAAAGCAGGTACTTAGTTGTATAAATTCACTGTACTGCTAAAACATAATGAATAGAAAGGAGAATGTCATGTTAAGAAAACCTGCTGTCGCCGGTTATTTTTACCAGGCATCACCTGATAAACTGACAGAACAAGTAAACAGATATGTAGAAGAAGATGCTGAAAAGATAAGGGCCATAGGTGTACTCTCTCCTCATGCAGGTTTTATGTATTCAGGCGCAGTGGCTGGCGCAGTTTATTCAAGACTGAAACTACCGGATACGTTTATCATTGTCGGCCCAAACCACACAGGGATGGGTTCATCAGTATCAGTATTCTCTGATGGAAGATGGGAGATGCCCAATGGGACTGTAGAAGTAGATGATAAACTTGCAAAAACAATTATAAATAAATCAGAATATGCCTCTGAGGATTATAATGCCCATCTTGGTGAACATAGTCTCGAAGTACAGATACCATTTATTCAGCATTTTATTAACAGTTTTAAGATAGTCCCCATCACAATGATGAGTACTACCCTTGAAGTATGCAGGGATCTTGGTTATGCCATCAGCGAAGCTGTAAAGGAGGCTAAAAAAGATGTCCTTATAATTGCAAGCTCTGACATGACACACTACGAATCAGCCGCATACGCTAAAGAAAAAGACACTATGGCTATTGATAGAATTCTTTCTCTGAACCCTCACGGCCTTCATGAGGTTATAACTAAACAGCATATCACGATGTGTGGAGTTGCACCTGCCGTTACAATGTTATATGCCGCTCTTCAATTAGGGGCAACAAAGGCTAATCTGATAAAGTATATGAACTCCGGAGATGTAAGCGGGGATTATGATCAGGTGGTAGGATATGCCGGAATTATCGTAAGTTAGCCAACTGCCTAAAAAGGCGATTCACCACAGAGACCACAGAGGAAAATATTAAATAAAATCGAAGAAAATACCTCTTTACTCTGTGTACTCATTAAGTGAATGAGATATATTTTTTAATCAACAAATTTTATACTTGAGGACACAGAGACCTACTATGGTTTTTTATTTTTATTATTTACCTCTGTGAACTCTGTGGTTTTATCGGGTTATTAAGGGAGCGTCTGATTAACTGTAATCTTTGCCTTCTTCCTTAGTTGAACCAGATAATCCTGTAATCTCTTCCGGGATTCAAGCTGAAACAATCTTGCCTTAATCTCATCATATACATCTTCCAATATCCTGTTTGAGAATTCACTTATATGCTCACTGTAATATGTTTTTATTGTATTATCCGGAATAATGACAAAGAAATTAATCCTGAAATTAATAAATTTCTCAGCTAAAGATTTATCCTGTAATCTCTTAATAATATCTGACTCCTCAAGATTGTATTCCTTTAAGTTCCTGTAAAAATTATCTTCACCCAGTTGGTTTTTAATCTCCTGAAACTTTATCTGGTCCTTCTTACTTTCCTCTTCAGTTTCAGTAATCTTAAATTTCTGAGCCTCCATTAACAGCAGCCTTCTGTCAATCAACTCCTGTAGTGCCCCTTCGTTTGCCGCTTCTGAAAGTTTAAATACCCTTTCTATCTGCAAATCGCTGTACGTAATAACCTCACTGTCAATAGTTGCAACTATCCTCTCAATAAGGACGGCATAGGCACTTGAGACAGCAAATAAAAATACAACAAATATTAAAGCGAAATATCTTCTTCGTAACCATTGTGACATAATAGCATTATAGAAAGGACTCATAAATCAATCAAGACATATATTAAAAATATGTATAATAACAATTGACGATAGATTGTCAGGCAGGTAATATGTTTTCGGAGGAATAGGGAGGAACAGTATGAACATCTACATAAAACAGGCTATATATATAATTATTGTTTTAGCAATAATCGCGGGTATTGTTTTCTTTTATTCGACGAGAAACATTCTCAGTGTAAAAGTAACAAGAGTTAAGAAGGGATCAGTTGAAAAGACCATAACCGGTGTATCAAGCGGCACGGTAGAGCCATTAAGAAGGGTAAAACTCCAGGCATTGCTCCTGCTGAGGAT
>JAHFER010000163.1 GCA_023248365.1 Nitrospirota bacterium | reverse complement strand
CGTGGCAGTTACTCCGTCAACATCATAGTCACCAAATATAAGGATGCGCTCTCTATTGTGTAACGCCTTAATAATGCGTTCGACGGCCTTTTCCATATCGTTTATAAGAAAAGGGTCATGGAGGTTAGCAGGAGATACATGTAAAAACTCCCTGCCTGATTTTACGTCACGGATACCCCTGTTAATCAGTATCCTTGAGGTAAGCGTGCTGATGTTAAGTTCAGTACTTAAATGGCCTTCAAGTGCAATATTTCTTTCTTTAATCACCCAACGCTTTTGCATATAGAACTCCTTTTTAAACACAGAGACACAGAGGAAATGAAAAAAATTACAGAGTAAAATCCAAAATCAGGAAGGAAAATATCTACAATTTATTGGGTTGCCTTCCTCATAATTCTTTCGCCGCCTTTCCATAACGTAAGGAGAGGGCTTGCAACAAAGACAGATGAGTATGTCCCTACTATAACACCGAGAAGAAGGGCAAAGGAAAAATCATGAATAACCTCACCACCGAAGATGTACAGGGCCAAAAGAACAAGGAATGTGGTGAAGGAAACTACAATTGTCCTGCATAACACATGGTTAATACCTGTATTTATTGTAACTATTATAGGCTCTTTTCGCCTCATACGCATGTATTCCCTGATCCTGTCAAAGACCACTACCGTGTCTGTTAAAGAATATCCGGCCAGAGTAAGAAGGGCTGTAATTATAAGGAGGTTTATCTCTTTATTTAATATAAAAAATATTCCCAGGACTGCAAGGACATCATGAAATGTGGCTATGGCCGCAGCAATACCAAACCTTAACTCAAACCTGAAAGCAACATAGATTATGATCCCAAGCATTGAAAGCACAATAGCTGTAATTGCATTTTTCTGAAGCCTTTTTCCCACTGTGGGGCCAATTTCTATAGAGCTATCTACAACAAAGCTGTTACCTGTAAACTCTTGTTTGAATACTGATATAATCCTGTCTGCCACAGGTTCATTTGTTGTGTTTATTTTTTTTAGCCTTATCAGAAGCTTGTTATCCATTGGGAACTCCTGAAGTTCTGAATCACTAAAGCCATGTTTCACGAGTGCATCTCTTGCAGCATCTATCTTGACAGGTTTTTCAAATTTAAGCTGAACAGCAGTCCCGCCTCCGAAGTCTATCCCGAGATTTGCCCTTCCTAATGCAATACTGATAATACCCAATACACCCAATATTGCCAATATACCGGAAAAGACAAATGCATACTTTCTTAAACCCATAAAGTCAATATTAGTCTCACCAATAAATTCCCTAAATTTCATTGAATACCCCTTTTATCGTTCATTGTACTTATCCTCTGTATCTGTAACATATCCCGGATAACGGACACGGCATACGGTTTTTATATGCTCAACCTCTCCAGCTTCTTCCTGCTGTTAATCAGATCATATATTACTTTGGTACCTATAAGTGCGGTAAACAGGTTGATGGTTATACCAAGGCTCAATGTAACTGCAAACCCCTTAATTGGACCTGTTCCAAACATAAATAACACAATTGCTGTAAGAAGCGTGGTAACGTGAGAATCAAGGATCGTTACAAATGCCTTATCATATCCTGAGTCCACTGCTGAACGCACAGGTTTTCCTGTCCGCAGTTCTTCTCTTATACGCTCAAAAATAAGGACGTTTGAGTCTACCCCCATGCCGATAGTAAGAATAATACCCGCAATACCAGGAAGGGTAAGAGTAGCATCGAGTGCGGCTAATCCTCCTATCAGGATTATAAGATTGAGAATCATAGCAAAATCCGCAATCAATCCGGATAATTTATAGTAAAGAACCATAAAAATTACTACAAATATACCTGCAATAATTGTTGCCTTTACACCCTTTTCAATTGAGTCCCTTCCAAGGGAGGGGCCTACTGTAAGATTCTGTATAATTTTCACAGGTGCAGGGAGTGCTCCGGCCCGGAGGACAATTGCAAGGTCCTGTGCCCCTTCCATAGAAAAGCTTCCTGATATAGAGGCCTTGCCGCCGCCTATCCTCTCCTGAATAACAGGGGCAGAATAGACATTCCCGTCCAATACAATAGCGAGCCTCTTCTTTATATTTTCACTGGTTATTTTTTCAAAGAGCCTTCCGCCGACACTATTAAAAGTTAGTGACACATAAGGTTCATTTGTTTCAGAGTTGATACTAACCTGTGCATCTGAAATAGTATCACCTGCCATAAGTACCTTTGACTTCAGCAGATAAGGAACAGTCTGCTTAACAGTCTTAGTTACCGGGTCTACATCTCTGCCATATAAAATTTCATCACCCTCCGGCACCTGTCCCTGAAGAGACTTACTTACATCTGACCCGTCATCCACAATCTTAAACTCGAGAAGTGCAGTCTTACCTATCAATTCAATAGCACGTTTTGGATCTTTAACACCCGGAAGCTGTACTAATATTTCATCTGTACCCTGACGCTGGATCAGAGGTTCCCTGACACCAAACTGATCAATCCTGTTTCTTATAGTCTCCAGCGCCTGAGACACAGCAGAATCCTTGATTTTGTCCTTTTCAGCGGCGCTTAGAGAAAATTCAGCTTCTCCGGGTACGTCTCTCTCCACTGAAAAGTTTGGATATTGTTTTTTCATCTCTTTAATTATATCGCCGCCCTTTATAGTCTCAGAATACTTAACTACAAAGCTTGTTGATTTCTCTCTTTTAGAAGAAACAATATTAACACCTTTTTGCGTCATCAATGCCCCTATGTCATCTGCAACATGGTCAACAAAGTTCTCTACCGCCTTGTCTCCCTCCACACCAAGGACCAGATGAATCCCACCCTGAAGGTCTAACCCAAGAGTAATAGGTTTTGACGGGAGAACGCTCTTCCACCATGAAGGAAAATTTTTGAAGCCCGGAAGAGATGGCAGGAAGAACAGAATAGCCAGCACTGTTGCCCCGGCAAGCAATAATATCCTCCACTTCATTGTTTTTTTCATAAAATCCGCTCCTTAAATTATTGACTCTGAATTCTTGCTTCTAAATTCTTGCTTCTTACTTCTGACTTCTGCCTTTTACTCTTCACTCCTCAGTTCTGTAATGGCATTTTTCATCATCCTCAACTTAACTTCAGGGGCTACTAATAAAACTACGGTATCTTTATCAACACCTGCAATTGTACCTATAATACCAGAGCCGGTCACTACCTTATCACCCTTTTTCAGGCTATCCATCATGGCCTGATGCCTTTTGCGGGTTTTCTGCTGAGGCATGATAACAAGAAAATAAAAAATGGGAAATATCAAAATAATCGGCAGAAATGACCCGAAAGACCCCAGTAATCCTCCAAGACCACCCGCTGGTTCGCCAGCAGCATAAGCTACAGAAAATAATCCTAACATCTTGTTTTCTCCTTTTGTAAACTATAAAAATGCTCCCTGAATTGTAGCATCCTGTCTTCTTCTATTGCCAATCTAATCTCTTTCATCAATCTGCCAAAATAATGCAGGTTATGTACGGTGTTAAGCCTCAGACCAAGCATCTCTCCTGACATAAAAAGGTGTCTCAGGTAGGCCCTGGAATATTTGCTGCAGGTATAACAATCACACCCTGGCTCCACTGGTAATTCATCGTCTTTATAACATGAGTTTTTTATAATAATACGGCCTGCGTCAGTAAATAAATATCCCCTCCTCCCATGCCTTGTAGGAACAACGCAGTCGAACATATCAATTCCGCGGATAACACCTTCAATGAGATCATCAGGGTGGCCAACCCCCATAAGGTATCTCGGCTTATCCAACGGTATGCGGGGGGTAACCTGATCAAGGACAGCATACATCTCTTCTTTTGGCTCCCCTACACTCAATCCGCCGATAGCATATCCGTCAAAACCTATATTCACAAGCTCATCCGTACAGTGCTCTCTAAGTTCCTTAAAAAATCCGCCCTGAATAACACAGAACAATCCTCTTCCAGTCCCGATCGCAACCTTCTTTGACCTCTCAGCCCATCGGATGGTCATGTCTGTTGAGTCTTTCGTATATTCATAAGTAGATGGATATGGAATACATTCATCAAGGACTATTATAATATCAGAGCCTATGGTGTTCTGTATCTCCATAACCGTTTCAGGTGTAAAAAAATGCTCAGAACCATCTACCGGAGATTGGAACCTTACACCATCCGGTGTAATCTTTCTCAACTTCGCCAGGCTGAATACCTGATACCCGCCGCTGTCTGTCAGAATAGTTCCACCCCAACCTGTAAAATTGTGCAATCCCCCCATCTTTTCAATAACCCTTGTCCCCGGCCTCAGGTAAAGGTGAAATGTGTTACCCAGTACTATTTGCGCCCCGCTTTCATGCACTTCTTCAGGAGTAACACCCCTTACAGCCCCATAAGTCCCCACAGGCATGAAGGTCGGTGTATCTACTATTCCACGAGGAGTTCCCAGCCTGCCAACCCTCGCCTGAGTAACCGTATCCTGTTTAATAACCTTAAAGTCCATAATATAACTGCATACGGCGTACGGCATAAGGCTTAGGGCTTAGGGCATAAAATACCGAGGTAACCACGCTACGGACTAAGTAACTTACGCCTTACGCCTTATGCCTTACGCCTTTTATTTGCCCTACATCACCTCCGGTGCCTTTATTCCCAATATTGCAAGGGCGCTCTTTATTACCCCCTGTATACATTTCAGCAGTAATAGCCTTGCCTTAGTAAGTTCTATATCCTCTGTTATCACACG
>JAHFER010000002.1:2504-4736 GCA_023248365.1 Nitrospirota bacterium | reverse complement strand
TACCCTTTTTAGTTATTCATTGCTCATTCTTCATTAACTTCAAGTCCCTTATTCATCAGGGGTAATTCCGTGAATCGTGTCCGTTATCCGTGTCCGTGTGCTGGATAATTTTGCATCTTTTTACGGTTACGCTAAACGGTCACGTCTCACGTTTACCACATCCCTTATTCATCAGGTCAATGATTCACACATAAAATAACCTACGGGCAAGGATTGCTTTCGACTGAGTCTCAATCCCTTATTCATCAGGTCAATGATTCACACGGTGAAATTTAATATCCTGGAAATATTAAAAAACCAGAGAGTCTCAATCCCTTATTCATCAGGTCAATGATTCACACTAATGAAATTATTGATTTGATGGCAAAGCTGGAATTGTCTCAATCCCTTATTCATCAGGTCAATGATTCACACTTTAAAGAGACCCCTAATGAACATATAGCTGACTTATTAGTCTCAATCCCTTATTCATCAGGTCAATGATTCACACCAGATACCGCGACCCTTTTGATGGACAATAATTAGGTCTCAATCCCTTATTCATCAGGTCAATGATTCACACTTATCTGCCGCCCTTGAACAAATGATGGGCACTGGACAGGTCTCAATCCCTTATTCATCAGGTCAATGATTCACACGGAATATGAATATCTGAAAGGTATTCGGAATGATGTGTATTTGTCTCAATCCCTTATTCATCAGGTCAATGATTCACACTATCAAATACCTATGTAGGACAATCAAATTTACTCTCTGTCTCAATCCCTTATTCATCAGGTCAATGATTCACACTAAAACTAGGTGTGGCGGAATTAAATTAGACGCAAAGTCTCAATCCCTTATTCATCAGGTCAATGATTCACACAGCACCCATTTTAACTTCTCCAAGCACAAACACTTACAAGGCCATTTCCTGTAACCTCTATTTTTAAGCATAAATTTTTGTCTTCACCTCCTTGAAATTATTGAAAAACAAACCATAAATACTCTCTTTACAACTACTTACAATTTTCCTGTAACCTACCCCTCTTTTTGCCTCTTTTTTGAGCTCCGCTAAGCTACTTATATACAGCATCTTACATACAAAATTCCTGTTTTTTGCAACTTTTCTCTCATTTTTACGATTCTTTATATTTCCATCTGTTTTATTATACAGAATTTGGATTCCAGGTGTACAAAAATATTTTTGATAAAAATTGAGAACCGCACATTCATTAAATAATATAAACATCCTCATTTTTAGTAACTTTTCCCTGACCAATAACCTTGATAACACCTTCGCATTTTGCGCAGAGAGCATATACCCGTACACGGTCGAATTCCTCTGCGATAATTTTATTTATTCTGAAAATCATTTTGTTGAGAAGGTCGCTATCCAATATACATTCAAAGACGCTGTATTGCACCCTGTCCCCAAAGTCCTCAAGCGCTTTTGCCAGTTTAGTTCTTCTTTTATTATCGGGTATATCATAAGAGACGATATAGAACATACGCTATATTTCCACCTCAAATGGCATATAGGGACTATTATTTTGAAGACTTGATGCAAGCTTTTCTGCCTGTAAACGAAAGCATTTTCTATAGGTAGTTTTCTCTTTTGTCTCCGGATGGATGAACTCATTATTGAGTGTGCCTTCGTATTCTACAAAATAACGTTTTAAAGATTCATGTTTGAGATAAACCCCGTCTCCTGGATTCGTGTAAAAATCCTCCTGTTTAAAGATTCGATTATTCATAAGATTGAGCGTAAGACGGTCAGCTATAGGGGCACGGAATTCCTCCATAAGGTCAGATGCAAGGGATGTCCTGCCATAATCAATACTATGGTAGTAGGCAAGATATGGGTCAAATCCTAATCCATCAAGAAGCGACGATATTTCATTAAAAATCATGGTGTAGCTTAATGAAAGAAGGGCATTCACCGGATCCGTGGAGGGATGCTTTTTCCTTCCGGGAAAACCCAACTTATCAAGCAGCATCCTTCCGAATGCTTCAAAATAGACCCTTGCAGCGCTCCCTTCCACCCCAAACAATTGATCAATCTGGTTCACAGACTCCACATCTGCAAGTCTTGCCTTCAGGGCGGCAACTTCGGTCTCAAAACTATACTCGCGGTGGTTGTAGGAAAACAGACGGATTACATTAAGACAGTTCTTAATCTTTCCGGCCACAATTCTCTTTGAAAGAGATAATCTGAAATCATTATCAATTTAGTCTTTTGAAAAACGTATT
>JAHFER010000002.1:0-2494 GCA_023248365.1 Nitrospirota bacterium | reverse complement strand
ATAGTATGATAATAACCAAGATAAGGGTCGAATCCCAATCCATCAAGAAGCGATGATATTTCATTAAAAATCATGGTGTAGCTTAATGAAAGAAGGGCATTCACCGGATCCGTGGAGGGACGCCTTTTTCCTTCCGGGAAAACCCAGTCCATTATAGATTGACGGAGATAACCTGAGGAGTTGATTTGTACAAGATAGCAAAACTATTGGGGCAGAAAGATATTCGGATGACTCAAAGATATTCTCATCATTGCCCGGACAGTTTAAGAGACGGCGTACAAATCCTCGAAGCTGACTACAAGTTGACTACAGTTGAAGGAAACCGGGAAGTATTGAATGGCTGAAAAGCCTTAAATTTATTGGTGGAGCTGAGGGGATTCGAACCCCTGACCTTTTGAATGCCATACTTTTTATGGGATATGTGATTTATTGTACATAGTTTTCTATTGCTTGATTTTGTTGGAAATTCTTAAACTTAAGGGGTAACATCTTTGTTGGTGTTACCCCTTATTTTATTTTGTCTGCTATACAAAACCTATACAGTCTTGTTTTTGAACGAACTTTGGTAAAGCAATCTACGAAGGGTTAATTAGACGCTACCTACTTATGAAATATTTGAGAAATAAAGTGAAGAGGTAAAACTCATGCTCTGGAAATTTGCAGGATTGGCATTACTGAGATTGACATTAAAAAGCACTATTGGTAAATTATACCTATGACAAAGGGTAACCTCATAGAACACATTAAGGTTGTAGAGGACACGGGAAATATTATTGAAGTAAAATTATGGCAAGTAGAGCGTACTATGGACAAACCGTATGGATATAAATATTCGCTTGTCTATGTTGTGAAGGGTAAACGAGTAATTGGTTATGATAATGCTGAGGGTAAGGGAGATCACAGACATTATGAAAGCAGAACAGAGACTTACCGTTTTACTGATTTAAGGACGTTGGTAAATGACTTTTACGGTGATGTAGAAAAATTTAAGAAGGGAAATTTATGAAGGTAAAAAAATTTAAAATTGGTATAAAAAGTGTAAAAGACGTATTAGATGATTTTGTAAAAGCTGGCGAAGCAATAGAACGAGGCGAAAAAGCACAGAGGGAAAAGGCTGTTTATTTTGAAAGTGTTAAAGGATTCAGGAAAGCAATTACACCGAAGAGGATCGAACTGCTTCACTTAATCAGAGAAAAACATCCTAAAAGCATCCAGGAGCTTGCAAGAATAGCTAAGAGAGATATTAAAAGCATTGTAACAGACATTGGCATATTGACAGAATTAGGTTTGATTGATATAAAAAGAAAAAAGGATGGACGTAAAGAGTCGATGCCGGTAGTTGATTATAATAGAATAAATCTTGAAATAGCAGTGTAAAATACGATGGGCTTATTCTTTGATTGGTATGTTAGATTGTAAGTCAGACAGAAAAGTATACATTGGATACCGTCTGGAAGGGGGGCTTGGTGTCGCGTCTTGATTAGTGATTACTTGTTTCTGAAACTAAAAACCACCTTTTCGATAACAGGATTTTTTTCTATATATAGTTTTCAATCTGATTGTGTTAGCGAAGGGTTTAAAATTGAGAATTTGACTACAGTGGAGGAATTTTTATTTAACAGGTTCTGTACCTTTAAACCTTCAATCCTTTCAAAATGGTCTCCGTTCTGTTTGTTGATTTTCTACTCGAATAAATATCTTTAATTTGTTCGTCTATTGTTCTATCATCCTCCCATGTTCCACATACAGACAGGAGTTCATCTGTTGCATTTTTCTCATTAGATTCAGGACGAATAATCTCTTTTTTTAGGAAATGAACGATTTTTGCTAATTTCTCCTGCATAGGCTCAGGTAAATCCTGCATTTCCTTTAAAATCTCTTCTTCTATTGTTTTAGTCTTCATAATAAACCTCCTGAAAATGAGTAAACTTCCCCGTGCTTTCCAATGTCAGCAAAAACTGCTGTAACATGGTCTAAAAATATAATGCATAAATCATACTCAACAGAAAAAACTATAGCTCTTCTAATTTTCAAAAAGCTTGTATGTCCTTAATTGATTATCAAATAATATTTATTGTTATGATTATTCTGAAATTCTATACATGGATTTATAATGAAGGTTGGTGCTTGTCACCTCTTAATATACCCATAAAATTCTCAGGCGTCACTATCTTTATATCCCCGTAGTTTTTGAGAGAAAGAAGGTCGTTGTCTCGTGTAACTATATAGCCGGCGCGTGCTTTAAGAGCGCATGCAACCACCATATTATCATTAGGGTCGCAATTGACTGCCTCGATGGAAGGCAGTCCGGTGATAAGGTGTGCCACTATTCTGAGATTTTGAACGTATTGGATTACGGTTTGGTCTGCATAATGATAGCGTTTTCTAATCTTCTGATATTGCAAAAGAGCCCGCTGGACTTCTTCAAGGATTTCTTCTGCTAAGCAAATATCAAAACCCCCGTCTTTTGCTTTGTGAAGTAATTCGGCAGAAA
>JAHFER010000162.1 GCA_023248365.1 Nitrospirota bacterium | reverse complement strand
GCCTGGTACAACGTAATGCAATGGAGTCATGGAAGAGTGGTGAGGATTTTCAGAAACTTCTGATGAAGGATACTGAAATAAAAAATTTATTAAGTGAAGAAGATATTGCAAGATGCTTTGACATTAATTATCATCTGAAGCATGTGGAGTATATATTTAAAAGGGTTTTTAAAACATAAAATTTAGGGAGTTTGCAACCTAAAATCATTAAGGGGGAAGATACGTGCTTGTTAAGATATATGTGACTTTTAGAGAAGGCATATTGGACCCGCAGGGAAAGGCCGTACTTCACTCCCTGCATACTCTGGGATATAAATCAGTAGAAGATGTAAGAATTGGCAGATATATAGAACTAAATATAAATGATACCCCGGAAGAAGAAATGGATTCAAAAATCAGGGAGATGTGCAGTAAACTCCTTGTTAATCCCATCATTGAAGACTTCCGATATGAAGTCGTGAGATGAACCTTTAAGGATTAGTTTTAATATGATTTATGCCTGATAAAATATATTTCCATGAATTCCTTGTCGAGGCTGAAGATATTGTCCATTCTCTCAGCAGTAATCTCCTACAGATGAAATCCCTTCCAGTTCCTTCTGGAGATTCTAATCCTGATATAGTGAATGACATTTTCAGGGACATTCATACCTTGAAGGGAATTTCTTCAACCTTTGGATTTACAAGATTGACTACACTAAGCCACAGGCTGGAGGATCTCTTAGGCAATCTCAGACTGTGCCGGCTTAAATTTTCAACTCAAATTATTGATACCCTTTTTGAAGGAATAGATGTACTAACAAGGCTTTTGTCAGATATAAATGAAAGAGGTCAGGAGGATTTTGAGATAATTTCTATATTAGACAAGATTGGCCAGTTTGAGAAAGTTCCTTTGGAATGTGAAATAGGAGCAGACCAGGCAGAAGAAAGTATCAATCCTGATCTGATAAATGGATTAAACGAGTATGAGATTCACTTCCTAAAAGCAAAGATCAGGGAGGGAGAATTTATTTATAAGATTAAAGCAGGTTTTCCTGTTAATACTATTGACGTTGAAATGGAAAAGCTTCAGAACACTCTTAAAAAATTTGGTGAAATAATCGCGTTTACTCCTGCATCCGGTTTTTCTAATAATGATGAAATACTTTTCGACATTATTTTTGCCTCTAAAGAGATAAAAACCGGAGACAATGTAAATGATATTATAGAAGAAACCATAATTAACATACAGGAAGTTGAGGCGTACAATTTACACGGAAAAAATGTATCAACACAGGAGGAGAAACTTCCCGGGGCTTCAGCAAAAAGTATTACAAAGACAGTAAGGGTAGGTATAGAGAAGTTAGACGTATTGTTGAATACCGTTGGAGAGATATTTCTGTTAAACGATACTTTGTCTCAACTAATTAAAGAGGTGAAGAATGAATCAGTCCGCAACAAGAATACTCTTAATATGGGTAAGGCATCAAAACAGCTATATAAGAGATTAACTGTTCTTCGTAATGATCTTATTGAGGTGAGGCTTGTGCCTATCAGCTTTTTGTTTGACAGACTGGCAGGTATAGTAAAAAAACTGTGCGTAGAATTATCAAAGGAGATTGAAATAAGGGCGAATGGTGGTGATACAAAGTTAGATAAGGCGATGATAGAGGGTCTTGCAGACCCCCTTATGCACATTATAAGGAATGCAGTGGACCATGGGATTGAAGATGAAAAGACAAGGCGTGAACTTGGAAAGCCGCAGAGAGGCACTATAGAGTTAACTGCTTCACAAAGAGACAGTAAAATAATAATAGAAATAAAAGATGATGGAGCAGGCATAGATTTTAAGAAGATACATGCTGTTGCCTTAAAAAGAGGACTTATACATAAAGATGAGAATCCGGATGAAATGGAATTGTTGAAATTTCTTTTCAGTCATGGTTTTAGCACAAGAAGTGATATAAATGAGGTTTCAGGCAGGGGAGTAGGGCTTGATGTTGTGGCGAAAAATATTGGAGCGTTAGGTGGCATGATTGATGTTGAGACTAATTACGGTATAGAGACAAAATTTTCCATTATACTTCCATTAACGCTGCTTATAGCAAGGGCATTAATAGTCAATGACTATGGCAGAAACTATGCAATCCCGTTTAACTATATTTCCGAGATTCTGGTTTTGAAGGATGATTCAATTAAGAAGACAGGTATAAAAGAGGTTTTTAGCATAAGGGGGCATTTTATTCCTATCGTCAGGTTAAAGGATGCACTGGCATTTATACAAGAAACGGACATGAGCGGGGCGCTCACAAAGGAAGATGAAAATGAGCGGGACAAGAATGTCCCGCCTATCGTTGATACATATGTGGATAGGCGGGGTTTTCTTACCCCGCCGGAAGGATTTTCGGATGAATACATGCAGGATAAGAAGGAATTGTCATACAGGAAAGAGCCTAAACAATACGTTATTGTTGTAGGACTTGCTGAAAAGAGGTTAGGTATAGTTGTTGATTCAATAAAAAGCCAGCGGGAGATATTGATTAAACCAGTGAATGAACTACTTGGATTTGTCCCTGGTATTGCAGGGTTTACAGAGATAGATTCTAACAGCGTTGTCCCGGTTCTTGATGTAGGCGGGATAATAGAAAAGTGTAAGGTATAATCAAGTTCCATTCCTAAACTCCGAAATAACGTAAATCATGAAAAAAAATATATTAATAGTAGATGATTCATCAGTAATCAGAAAACAGGTTTTGGAAACCTTACAGAGTGCACAGTTATTTGATAATTATTATGAGGCAAATAATGGGTTCAGCGCCATCAAGGTCCTCTCAAAAGAAGATGTTTGCATGATAGTCTGTGATGTAATGATGCCGGGAATGGATGGATTTAAACTACTGGAGTTTTTGAGGAGAGAAAAGGGATTAGAACATATACATGTTATTATGCTTTCAGCAAACAGAGGGGTGTTTGACCGTATCAGGGGCTTAGAGAATGGGGCGGTTGACTATATTACAAAACCCTTTCATCCTCAGGAACTCATATTAAGAGTAAAAACGCAATTAAAAATTAAGCAGCTTCAGAATGATCTTAAAAGCAAAATAACAGAATTAGAGCGGGTTTCAATTATTGATAATCTGACAGGATTATATAATTCCCGCTATTTGTACGATGCACTCGTCAGAGAATATAACAGGTGTGAGAGGTTCAATCTAAAGCTTTCTCTGGTAATGCTGGATGTTGATAATTTTAAAGAGGTAAATGATACCCATGGCCATCAGCGGGGTGATTCAGTCCTCAAAGAAATCGGCAGGGTGCTGCAGGTTGTAGTCAGAGGTTATGATTTTGCAGTAAGATATGGCGGGGATGAGTTTATGATTGTCCTTTCTCAGAATACAGTGATTGGCGCTCATATAGTGGCAGAGCGTATCAGAAAGGTTATTGAAGAAAGCCCGATGTTGAAGGAATTAAGCGGTGATTCATGCATAACTGTGAGTATTGGAGTGGCTACTTACCCGGAGGATACTATGGGAGGTCATGAGGCACTTATCAATATGGCTGATAGTGCATTATACAAGGCTAAACGCGAGGGCAGGAACAGGGTAGCGTCTTATCTTAAAGGCGTGGCCACGGTTTGATTACCAAATGAACATGCTACAGAAAAGAAAAGAAGGTATGGTGGAGAAGATTATCCACCAGGAGGATGACAAACACGCAAATAAATATCTCAGGTTCGATATTTATAATGAGGTCTATGCTTTAGAGGTATTAAAAATCAAAGAGATTATTAATTATAGGGAAGTGACCGAAGTCCCGAATACCAGCCCCTATGTAAGTGGTGTAATATCTTTAAGGGGGGCAATAATACCAATAATAAATTGCAGAAGATGTCTTAACTCTCATGAAATTGGTGCGGGGCATAAAAAGAATATCATAATATTGGGTTATAACGGCCTAATTGCAGGTCTTCCTGTGAGCCGGGTGAGAGATGTAATTTATATTAACGAAGACAAATTCAGCACTGTTCCCCAGTTTGTAGGAAAAGGGAAAATGGGGTTTTTTAAAGGAATAATCGAGTACAGAGATAAATTTATAATGGTAATAAAAATAGAAGCATTGCTCGGCAATTTAAAAAATAAGATTTGACGGCTTTGTAAAAAACTCCATCTGCGGCGTTGCGCTGCATCCTTCGTCATTGCGGCGTAGCAACAAAGTACGCCTCATTCCTCAGGATTTGCGCGCCTTGCACCTGGAGCTTTTTACAAAGCCGTCCGTTTGTCATTTTTTAAATATTAAAAGAGCCGCCCCTATAATCATTAGATATCCGACTGCATAGTTCCATCTAAATTCTTCTTTAAGATAGAGTACAGAGAATACAGAGAAAACGATTAAGGTAATAATTTCCTGCATGGTTTTTAATTGTGCAGCGGAGTATTGAGAATGCCCGAGACGGTTGGCAGGTACCTGGAAACAGTATTCAAGAAATGCAATAAGCCAGCTCACAATAATTACCTTCCATAGAGGAGAACTTTTGTATTTTAAATGGCCATACCATGCAAAAGTCATGAAGATATTTGAAATGATGAGAAGGATTGCAGTTTTCATTTTAAGATTGCATTGACTGATTTAATTCTGTATTATATGAGATTATGCCCAAAATTTCAATAGTAGTTATTGATGGACAGGGGGGCGGCATTGGCGCCCATATAATCGAGAAGATCCATAAAAACATTCCTGAAAAATCTCTTTAGAATATTGAGGTTAT
>JAHFER010000161.1 GCA_023248365.1 Nitrospirota bacterium | reverse complement strand
CCAATTACGATATACGGACAATCCAGACGCTCCTCGGGCACAGCGACGTACGGACTACGATGATCTACACCCATTGCGTACCGGGCAGGACTGTGAAAGAAGCTAAAAGCCCGCTGGATTTTTAATTCAGGTCGACTCGAATATAAACGCTTCATTTTTTAGGTGTTTTAATCTGTGAAATCTGTGGATGAGGGTTACAGTTATCTTTCTCCCTTCAACCGGAGACAACCCATCACTCGCATTCCTTTTTGACAATAAAACAGCGGTTTGTTAGGATACATCATAATTTGTAATGGCTTGGGAAACCACAGAGGACTCAGAGGAAAAATATTTTTTAAGGTTACACCGGAAGACGTAAAGTAACAGATGTTCCCATTCCCACCTTACTCTCAACCTTAATTGAGCCGTTATGTGCCTCAATTATCCTCTTTGTAACTGCAAGCCCGAGGCCCAATCCGCTTCCTTTAGTGGTTGAAAATTCAGTAAAAAGGTTTTCAAGTCTCTCAGGAGGTATACCCTGCCCTGTATCCCTGAACTCAATCTCATGGAAATTATTGGATGACTTGACTGATATAGTTAATGAGCCGCCGGCAGTCATTGCATCTATAGCATTCCTTATTATGTTCTTAAATACCCTTTCCATGGAGAACTTATCAACCTTAATATTCAGCGGTTCCATTGGACACATTGCTTTTACAACTATAGCCCTGCTGTCCATCTCTTCCCTGAACATATCAATAATGCCTTTTAGTTCAGTACAAATATTCAGAGAAACCAGCACAAGAGGAACCGGTTTTGAAACATCCAGAAGGTCGTCAAGGAATTTGTTTATATTGAAAAATTCCCTGGACACTACCTTATTAAATGTATTCCTGCATTCCTCACTATCATACATCCGTATGAGAAGTCTGCTTGCATTCTCTATATTTCTGATTGGATGCCTCAGGTCATGCACAAGACCTGCACCTATTCTATTCATAAAGGCGATACGTTCATTCCGCTTAATATCCTCCTGCATTACACTGAGATCGGCCATCATCCTGTTAAAGCCTTCCCCAACCTCCTGAAACTCATCTCCTGTTGATATTGAAACCTTCTCTTCTATCTCTCCGCTTGCCACTCTTCTTGTGGCCGCCAACAAGGCCTGAAGAGGTTTCAATATACATCTTCTGCTCCCGGCATATCCAAAAACCGATGCCGCTCCCATGCATAACAACACCATTACACTCAGGAGGATGGTCATATCCCTTGAAGAGGCATAAGCCTCCCTAAGCGGCTCTTCAATGATTATTCCCCATCCAAGCGACGGAATAGGCGCTGCCACTCCAATAACATACTTACCCTCCAGATTTTTATAAATGTCATTTGCATAATTTCCATTCAAAACCTCTTTTACTATCCTTATTTGTCTAAGCGTTTCGTTTGCAAGGACGGGTAGTTTAGCATTCCCTCCTCCCCGTGCAATAAGCCTGCCGTCACCTGACACCACAAAGGCATAACCGCTGTCACCAATCCTTATACTGTCCACTAAGCTCCACATCGGAAGCAGGCTAATATCCGCAACAGCCACAAACTGAATTGCATTATGGTTTTTAACCGGTACAGCTATAGTCATTTGGGGTATCTTATTTTTAGAAAGGTATACTTCTGATTTATATACCTCACCTTTTAATGCCCTTTTAAATGAGTTATCCCTTAAAGTTAAATCATGCAGGCTATTATTTGCGGATATTAATTCCTTTCCCTGTTTATCCAATATGCATATATATTTAAATTCAGGAAAGTTTAATACATAATTCTTCAGGATCATCTTCTGTTCCTCCAGGGGGATATTAAATCTCCCCAGAGTCTGCAGAAGGGCGTTTAGTATAGATACTCTGTTAATAACATATAGATCAATCTCCTCCGCTGCCCTCTTCGCTACATTAATATTGCCATCTGTTACGACCTTAGAGTTATAATATCTGGAGAGCCATATTGACAGACCCCCATACACGATCAGGGGTACAAAAACAGCTATAACAAGTATGGCAATGAGTTTTGCAGAGATGCTCCTCAAATTAAATTCCTATATGGACAGGGTTTGATAATCATATAATATATCCACAAATATGGTCATTACGTCAACTAAATTAAATAAACTAATCTGTTTCCAATGTTTAATCCTAAAAATCTCCTCTTGATATTTTCCTCTGCTTTGTATTATAGTAAAAAATCCATGCTGTCCAAAGGGTAATATTTTATAATAGAATAGCAGAGGAGCTACTATTAAATGAGTAAGAGAACCGTACTGTACGACATACATAAAGCGCTTAATGCACAAATTGTGGAATTTGCAGGATGGGAGATGCCGGTTTCCTATTCCGGAGTCCTTGAAGAACACAAGGCAGTCAGAACTACTGCGGGGCTGTTTGATGTATCCCATATGGGCAGGATCCAGGTTAGCGGACAGGGGGCAAAGGGGCTCCTCCAATACCTCTCTTCTGCTGACATATCCGGAATCAGGCAGGGGCAGGCATGTTATACACTCTTCTGCAATGAACGGGGCGGGATTATAGATGACCTGTTCATTTATAAACTCGACAGGAGCAACTTCCTTGTTTGTGTTAACGCCTCAAACAGAGAGAAATGCCTGAACTGGATAAACACAAACGCAGCAAAATTTTCCAATGTAACCATAGAAGACCTGAGTGAAACCATTGCACAGATAGCTATTCAGGGACCTCAAGCCATTAATATTCTACAGGCACTGACAGACCTTGACATCTCTTCCATAAAATTGCGGACATTCCTTCAGGGCAGACTCGGTGGAATGGACTCTTATATTGCACGCACCGGCTTTAGCGGTGAAAAGGGGTATGAATTATTTGTACCCGCTGTAATTGCCCCTGGGATATGGGAATCCCTTATGAAGCAGGGTGAGGCAGTTGGTATCAAGCCTGCGGGATTAGGGGCACGGGATACACTGAGGTTAGAGATGGGGTATCTCCTCTATGGCAGTGATATGGATGAAAATACTACACCACTTGAATGCAGTCTTGAAAAGGCAGTGGCGCTTGATAAAGATGATTTTATTGGAAAAGAGGCCATCTTAGCGCAGAAAGAAAAGGGGATTGAACGTAAACTCGTCGGCTTTGAAGTCCTGCAAAAAGGGATACCGAGGCATGGACACCGCATATATTCAAACGGAAAGACACTCGGAGTTGTAACAAGCGGCAATTTCTCTCCATCCCTTAAAAAGGGGATAGGACTTGGCTATGTACTCCCAAATTATTCCAAGCCGGGGTCAGAGATATTTATTGATATCCGCGGTAAGGCAGCAGTGGCTGTAGTTGTTGATCTCCCATTCTATAAAAAAGGAAAAAATAATAAGTAAATGGAATATATCCCGAACACTTCTGAAGACCGGAAGAGTATGCTCAGTGTTATAGGTGTGTCTTCATTTGATAAACTTATCAGTAACATACCTGATGAAGTCAGATTAGGGCGTGAGCTGAATCTTTCTGCACCATTATCTGAACTTGAAGTCCTTAGAGAATTGAAGTCTCTCAGCAATATGAATGCAAACACAGATGACTTTGTTTCTTTTCTTGGCGCAGGCGCTTATGACCATTTCATTCCAAGCGTAGTGCCTCATATACTATCACGTTCAGAGTTCTATACAGCATACACCCCATATCAGGCAGAGATGAGTCAGGGGCTTCTACAGAGCATATTCGAATATCAGACAATGATATGCGAACTCACAGGCATGGAAGTGGCAAATGCCTCCATGTACGATGGTGCATCTGCAATGGCAGAGGCCGCGATGATGGCCATAAGGATTGCAAAGAAAAATGAAATCGTCATATCTTCCACAGTAAACCCACGACACAGGAAGGTGCTTGATACGTATAACTCCGGACTTAAACACCCTGTCAGGACTGTGGAATCATTAAATGGATTAACAGATATCGCTAAACTTTCTCAGGTAATTTCTGCAAAGACCGCTGCTGTAATTATTCAGTATCCGAATTTCTTTGGCTCTATTGAAGATATAAAAACAATAATTGATATGACGCATAAGGCCGGCGCCGCTTCAGTAATAGTTGCAGATCCCATTGCACTTGGGCTACTAAAGTCTCCGGGTGAACTTGGCGCTGAAATAGTTGTAGGTGAGGGACAGCCTCTGGGAATCCCGCTGAGTTTCGGCGGACCTTACCTGGGTTTCTTTGCAACCCGCATGGCACATGTGCGCAAGATGCCCGGCAGGATTGTAGGGGCCACAACTGATAAAGAGGGAAAAGTCGGTTATTGCCTTACCTTTCAGACGCGGGAACAGCATATAAAGAGGGAGCGGGCCACATCAAACATCTGTACAAACGAGGCGCTAATGGCCCTTGCTGCAACAGTTTACATGGCAGCTATGGGTAAAAAAGGTCTCAGGGAAACAGCTGCACTTTGCCTGAAAAAAACAGCATATACAAAGCAAAAGATAGGAGAGCTAAACGGTTATTCAATACCATTTTCATCTCCTGTATTTAAAGAATTTGTTGTAAAAACTCCTGCACCCCCATCTGAAATCCAGAAAAGACTGGAGTCAGAAAAGATAATCGGGGGCTTAGACTTAGGCAGATATTATCCTGAACTCAATGGACACATGCTCTTCTGTGTAACAGAAAAACGTACGAAAGATGAGATAGATAAGCTGATAGAAATTTTAGGTTCTTTTAAATAAGAAAATTTAACCACAGAGACACAGAGTGAAACATATTAA